>CAJAHC010000449.1 GCA_903939355.1 uncultured Methylococcaceae bacterium
AGGTGGTTTAATACAGGATGACGTTCAGGTAACAGTCGATAAAGTACCTTTCTTGGGTGACTTGCCTTTATTGGGTTTTTTGTTTCAAAACAATCATACAAAAATTGTAAAAAAGAATTTAATGGTTTTTTTGCGTCCTGTGATTATGCGTGATCCGGAAAAAGCCTCTTTATTTACTAACGACAGATATAACGACTTACGAAATAACCAAGAACAGTCTGGAAAAAAAGGTATCTTTTTGATGCCCAACGAGCATGCGCCAATTCTGCCAGAATTAAAGCCGGATGCACCAGTTAATGGATATTCAATGCCATCTGTCAGACAATGATCAATGATGCATTATTAGTTCCAGAAGCGTTAGAATCAGGTATTAAGATGCCTTCTTATAGCTTTGCCAAAAGACACGGTATTTTAGTTAAACAAAGTTCGGAAAATAAAGTAGAAATATTGTTTCTGCAAAAAACTCCGATTCAGGCATTATTTGAAATGCGCAGGCTGGTTGATCAATCGGTTACATTTGAACAAATTAGCGAAGCAAGTTTCGATCCTTTGTTACAAGAGGTTTATGAGCAAAAATCAGGGCATGCTCAGCAAATGGTTGATGATATGCAGGATAATATTGATTTGTCTTACATGGCGCAGCATTTACCCAAGCCGGAAGACCTGCTCGAGAGCGCTGACGAAGCGCCGATTATTCGTTTGATTAATGCACTACTCACTGAGGCAATAAAAGAGAACGCATCAGATATACATATTGAATCTTACGAAAAACGCATGGTCGTTCGTTTTCGTGTTGATGGTACGTTACGCGAGATACTAGAGCCTCAGCGTGAATTTGCCCCGATGGTGATATCAAGGCTTAAAGTGATGGCCAAGCTCGATATTGCCGAAAAAAGACTCCCTCAGGATGGTCGTATATCACTTAATATTGGTGGACGAACGGTAGATGTCCGGGTGTCTACCTTACCTTCTGGTCATGGTGAGCGCGTAGTATTAAGGTTGCTAGACAAACAGGCAAACCAACTGAGTCTTAGACAAATAGGCATGATCGATCAGGAGTTGGACAGTATTCAGGAAATGATTGTCAGGCCACATGGCATTATTCTGGTTACCGGGCCTACCGGTTCCGGTAAAACGACCAGCTTATATGCGATTGTTAATCAGCTTAACGAACGTACACGCAATATCCTTACCGTAGAAGATCCTATTGAGTTTTATCTGGATGGCATTGGTCAAACTCAAGTCAACAATAAAGTAGAAATGACGTTTGCAAAAGGACTACGTGCTATTTTGAGACAAGATCCGGATATTGTCATGGTCGGTGAAATACGTGATAAAGAAACCGCAGAAATTGCCGTGCAAGCCAGCTTAACAGGTCATTTGGTACTGTCAACTTTGCATACTAATTCAGCAGTAGGCGCTATTACCCGGTTACGCGATATGGGCGTAGAGCCCTTTTTGCTCGCTTCCAGTTTGGTTGGCGTGATAGCCCAACGACTCGTGCGAAAATTGTGCCCGTTGTGTAAGCAGGCCGTTACCGTGCCGGTTCATGATTTGGAAAAGCTGGGTTATAGTGGCAACGGTCAAGATACCGTGACTATTTATAATGCACAAGGTTGTGTGCATTGTGGACAAAGAGGCTACAAAGGCCGTGCAGGTATATTCGAAATCATACCGATCAATTCTGCAATGCGGAGTTTGATTCATGATTGTGCCGGCGATCAGGTACTGGAAGAACATGCCAGAGTGTTTTCCCGCAGCATTCAACAGAGTGCGTTAGAAAAAGTGCTTAAGGGCGATACCAGTCTGGACGAAGCCATTCGTATTACCCAAAAGGATTAGTGATATGGCAGCTTTTGAATATCAAGCAATCAACGTCAAAGGCCAGACGGTTAAAGGTACGATTGAAAGTGACACGCTTAAATTGGCAAGACAACAATTAAAAAGCAACGAACTGACCTTGTTAGAAATAGAAGAAGTCCATAAAAAAGAAAGTAGTAGTAAAAGCCCTATGCTTTCCCAGCGCATTAACATGCGTCAATTAGCACATATTACTCGTCAGTTGGCGGCATTGCTAGGTTCTGGTTTGTCTATTGATGAAGCGTTGGGAATCACTGCCAAACAGCTAGATTCAGCTAAAGCCAAACGAATATTGCTGGGTGTTAGAAGTCGTATTTTGGAAGGGCAAAGTTTGGCACAAGCCTGTAGTGCGTTTCCAAGTACATTTCCGCCACTGTATCGGGCAACAGTTGAGGCCGGGGAATCTTCTGGAAAACTTGACCAAGTGTTGCAAAGATTAGCCGACTATATCGGTGATAAAGGCCAATTGCACAGTAAATTACAAATGGCAATGATATACCCCGTCATGCTGACCTCGGTTTCCTTATTGGTGGTGATTGGTTTATTGGCTTATGTTGTACCAGAAATAACCAGTGTGTTTGATAAAATGGGTGGAGAATTACCCACAATAACTAAAGTACTTATTGCCTGTAGTGATTTTTTTAAACACTATGGCTTGGTATTGTTGTTGCTTGTAATTGGCATGAGCATGGGTAGCAATGCAATTTTACGTTTGCCTGAGCCACGCATGCGCTTTCATCTATTGTTACTCAATATGCCTTTTGTCGCACGATTTTCCAAAGGCATGAATACAGCCAGATTTACCCGAACCTTAGCGATACTTACCAACAGCGGCGTCGAATTATTACAGGCTTTAAAAATATCCAGTCAGGTATTGACCAACAATGCTATGCAAAAAGCCGTAGAAACAGCCTCTCTTAAAGTGAGAGAAGGGCAGAGTTTAAACAAGGCAATGGAAGCCAGTGGTTTATTTCCTCCTGTGACTATCCATTTGGTCGCTAGCGGCGAGGCAAGTGGACAGTTACCAAAAATGTTGGCCAGCGCCGCTGATGATCAAGAACGGGATATACAAGCGCTAACAGAAATGACTTTGGGCTTGTTCGAACCCATCTTGATTCTGGTGATGGGTTTGGTAGTGCTGGCTATCGTTTTGGCGATACTATTACCTATTTTTGAAATGAATCAGTTGGTTAAATAGGGTCTATTACCAATAAACACACTACTGTAATAATAATGTCATTTTTGTTTTTTACTCTTATCTATTTACGCTCGGCAACGACCGAGACTTACTTTTAATTTAATGGTTTATTTAACTATGTCTAATAAAAAACAACAAGGTTTTACCCTGATAGAAGTCATGATTGTCGTGGTTATTCTGGGGATTTTGGCTTCTATCATCGTGCCAAAAATCATGGGTAGACCTGATGAAGCCAGAGCAACCCGAACGCTACAAGATATAAGAGCTATCACAGCAGCACTGGACTTATATCGCTTAGATAATTACAGCTATCCAACAACCGAGCAAGGACTGGAAGCCTTAGTGACCAAACCGGCAAACTTGCCTCAAGGAACGCATTGGAAGCAGGGTGGTTACCTTGATCAAATGCCACAAGATGCATGGGGAAAACCTTATTTTTATCTTAAGCCCGGCACACACGGCGAGTTTGATCTTTATTCATACGGTGCTGATGGTATTGAAGGTGGAACCGAAGCCGGTGCAGACATTACTAACTGGGCCAAAAAGTAGGCGTGGCTTTAGCCACGAACTTAGTGGCTAAAGCCATTTCAACAAGAAATCTGGTAAATGACGGCTATTGTAACTACCGACCTGTATTGGATAGTGAGCTATAAATGCATAATTCATTGATGTCTGGAGGGCTTTCGTGGATAAACTGATTTTTTTGGCATGAACAAAGTCAAAGGCTTCACGCTGATTGAATTACTGATTGTTTTAGTTTTGATAGGCTTGATAATCGGCATGGCGATGTTGTCTATGGGAACGGCAGATCCGCGTGATCAACAAAAAATTGAAGCGGATCGTTTGGTTAAGCTTCTGGAATTGGCTACTCAAGAAGCCATGACCAGAGGTGATGTTCTGGGCTTGGAATTATTTAACCACAGTTATCGATTCACTGTTATAAAAAAACAGAAATGGCAGCCAGAAACTACCGACATGGTTTTTAGAGCGCGCGAGTTGATGCCGCAAATGTCATTGGCTTTTTCCATGCATCAAGAGGCTGTGGTTTTAAAAAATCAGTCTATCGAAGGTGTTGATCCAACCCCCCAGATTATTTTGACACCGGATGGTGATATGGAATTGTTTCAAATTAGCATCACCATGCAAAATAGTGATAGCACATTTTTACTGAATAATACCCCGCACGATGGCCTACTCATTAGTAGTCAGGATAAGTCATGAACAAAGCGCATAACACTAAAAAAGAGAATGGCTTTACCTTGCTGGAAGTGCTGATTGCCTTGGCTATATTGGCAATCTTGATGGTCAGTGCCATCAAGATTACTTCGGATAATATTAAAAACTTATGGTATTTGGAAAATAAAACGTTGGCGGCTATCGTTGCCAGTAATCATGCAGTGCTACTGCGAATAGGTAAGAATAGGCCCGAAATATTGGATGGCTGGGATGAAATGGCAGGCCGACGCTGGTATTGGCAGATTAAACGTGACTTGTCGAACATAACAGGGATCTGGCGTTATCGAATAGATGTTTACCTGGAAGGTGATAAAGAACCACTAATGGGTCTGTTCAGTAATATAAGTAAAAATTAATGAAGCAGTGCAATACAGGTAAAGTTCGTCCTGCAAAAACGAGGATCATAAAGGCAGTATCGGTTAAATGTTCCGGTCAACAAGGCTTCACTTTACTGGAAATACTGATAGCACTAGCAATTTTTGCCATCATGTCGATGATGGCTTATGCGGGTTTGGCTGCAATATTAGATGCTCGCGCAAGTACCGTTCCCAGAGCTCAACAACTGGCGGAGTTGCAAACTACTTTATATTTACTCAATGAGGATTTAAGTCAGATCATCAACAGATCCATTAGAGACGAATTTGGTACAACCGAGCCCGCTTTTTCGGTCGGTCATGGTAATGAAATAGTGGTGTTTACCCGTACGGTACCTTCTTGGTCAAATGATGCCGGTACAAATAGCTTGCTAAGAGTTAGTTACAGCTTGGAAAAGGATGTTTTATATCGACAAGTTTGGAGTCTGCCAGACAGAACCCAGCAAACAGAGTACCGCCGACGAAAGCTCATGACTCTAAAAAGCGTAGTATTAACAACATATGACCCAAGCACACAAACATGGGAGCCATTTACCGGTGGAATACCTACCGCACTTGATCTTAGTTTTAACCTTGATGGTTTGGGTACAATTCACCGTTCATTTTTAATAAATCAATGAAGGTAATTAAAGCCAAACAAATTAAAGCTCAAAAAGGTATTGCGCTGATTACCGTTATGCTGGTGCTTGCGGTGGTTACAGTCGCCTTGGTATCCATGTCCAGTGACAGGCAGATGGATATTCGTAGAACAGATAATCAGCTACGTTCAGCACAAGCATGGGAATATGTTTATGGACTTGAAGCGTGGGCAGTTAATCAGCTAAAACTTGATATGGATAATAACAAATACGATGCCTTAACCGACCTTTGGGGTAAACCGCTAACCATAAAGCCAACCTCTGAAGGTATCGTAAAAGCAGATATTATTGAACTACAAGGTAAAATCAACCTGAATAATTTACTGGTTG
>CAJAHC010000450.1 GCA_903939355.1 uncultured Methylococcaceae bacterium
ATATGTTACTCGATAAACTTGAGCCTGTTGAGAAAGACAAACAATACTTCAGACCAAGAAGTGAATTATATTTTTGGCCATTATCACTAGCACTTGGTTTAACAACCCTTATTTCCTTATCTCGCCTGAGGCCATCATGAGCAGCCTAGCTGACTTTCACTTTATCAGACCTTACTGGTTACTAGCTCTTTTTCCTTTTGTTGTTATTGTTATTTTATTGGTAAAAAACAAACTTGGTAGCAGCAATTGGTCTTCAGTATGTGATGCAGAATTATTACCGTATTTATTACAAGAAAAAACTGTAAATCAAAGCCGCTGGCCCATAACAACAACTGCGATAGCCGTTTTATTGGTAATCACAGCATTAGCTGGCCCTACTTGGCAGCGCATGCCTTCACCGGTATTTAGAAATGACTCCGCATTGGTCATTGCACTGAATTTATCTAAATCAATGGACGCA
The DNA here is from genome assembly GCA_903939355.1 of uncultured Methylococcaceae bacterium. GTDB lineage: Bacteria > Pseudomonadota > Gammaproteobacteria > Methylococcales > Methylomonadaceae > Methylobacter_C. Next base: position 461 of record CAJAHC010000450.1, read on the forward strand.
GAAGATATTAAACCCAGTCGTCTAATTAGAGCCCGTTATAAAATTGCCGATATTCTCCAGCAACGTAAAGATGGTCAAACTGCATTGTTGGTTTACGCTGGCGATGCCTTCACCGTAACCCCTCTAACTGATGATACGGAAACCATAATTAACCAGTTACCGGCACTGACTACTGATATTATGCCTATTGAGGGTAATAATACCAAATTGGTACTTGAAAAAGCCGTTGAGTTATTTAATCAATCGGGACTTCAAAAAGGCCAAATACTTTTAGTCACTGATAATGTTGATTTAGATAATTCAAAAAGTGTTGCATCCTCCCTTGATAACTATCATTTATCCATATTAGGTTTGGGAACAACTGATGGTGCACCCATAACACTTCCTGAAGGTGGTTTTTTAAAAGACGACCAAGGCAATATTGTACTTCCTAAATTAAATAGCCGTGATTTAGCAAAATTGGCCGAAGCAGGACAAGGTATTTATCAATCATTAACTCCAGATGACACGGATGTAAAAACATTACTGTCCGAAGTTGATAAGCCTGTACAACAAGAAGGTAAGGAGAATAAAAACTTGCTAATAGGTATATGGGAAGATAAAGGGCCTTGGCTGTTACTCTTAACTTTACCACTGGCAGCACTCAGCTTTAGAAGAGGTCTATTATGTTTTGGTTTACTACTGTTATTGCCGTTGCCTAAAAATAGTTACGCCTTCGAATGGCAGGATTTATGGCAAAACCAAGATCAACAAGCACAGCAAGCCTACAAAAATAATCAATTTGAACAAGCTGCTAATTTATTTAACAACCCTGATTGGAAAGCCGCAGCTAATTACAAAGCAGGTGCTTATGATAAAGCCTTGGAAAACTTAAAGAGCACTCAATCTGAACAAGGTGCTTATAATCAAGGTAATGCACTAGCGCAATCAGGACAATTAGAACAAGCCATCAAAGCGTATGAAAAAGCTCTGCAACTTAAACCTGATGATGCTGATGCCCAATATAATAAAGAACTGGTGGAAAAAGAACTAAAAAAACAACAACAAGACCAACAAAATAAACAGAACAATAAAAACGAACAGTCAAAGGAAGACCAACAACAGCAAAATGATGCTGAAAAATCAGACGAACAAAAAGCCTCTGAACAAAAGCCTCAACAATCAGAAGAGAAAAAACCCCAACAGGAACAAGCAGATGAACAAAAATCTGCCGAAAACAAAGAACAACAAGA
>CAJAHC010000451.1 GCA_903939355.1 uncultured Methylococcaceae bacterium
AATAAGCAGCTTTAGCTACCCCTATAAGTGCATTCGCTGCAGCAGCTTGTCGTTCAGCAATTGTGATATCCGGTCTTCGCTCTAAAAGTTCTGACGGTATACTGACGGGTATAGCGGGAAGAAAAGTATTCAGTGACCCCACAGAGATGGTTACTTGCGCGGGAGGCTTGCCTATTAGAATGGCTATAGCATGTTCTACTTGTGCTCGTTGTACTTCAATATTAATAGCTTGAGCTTGTGCTGATTGCAGTTGAGTTTCAGCTTGGACAATTTCAGACTTGGCTGCCATACCCACGGCATAACGGTTTTGGGTTATTGTTAATGTTTTTTGATAAGTTTTAACGGTATCGTTTAAAAGCTTTATCTGTGCATCGAATACTCTTAGCAGGAAATAGTTTTGAGCTAATGTGGTTTGTGTTGATAAACGTAAGGCCTGTAGAGTCGCTGCACTGGCTTGTGCATTGGCTCGACTTGATTCGACTTGTCTGCGGACACTGCCCCATAGATCTGGTTCCCAGGCGGCACTTAATGCAATATTAAATAGGTTCTTGACACCACTTACAGCTCTTGTTTCTCCACTGACGGCCTTGAATCTACTAGCACTCGCAGAAGCATTAGCGATCGGGAAATAAGCTGCAGTTGCAGTTTGTACCATTGACTGGGACTGACGAAATTGAGCTTCTGCTTGAGCGATTGATTGATTGGCAATATTAATCTGTTCTTCAAGGGCATTCAGACGTGGATCCTTAAATATTTCCCACCATTTATCAGAAAGTTCAATATCACGAGGACGGGCTTGTTTCCAACCTTTAACCTCTTTAAATGTATTAGGAAAAGCATTGGTTGGTTTTTTGTAATCGGGCCCTACACTGCAACCCTCTGCTATTATGAAGCAAAGAATGGTAACTAACCTTAATAAGTAGGTAATCATAATTAATTCAGAATGTCAGGGAAATGCTCTTAAAGTAGATTTGTCGAATTCGAAAACGGTGTTGACGCTTTACGTTGAAGAGTGCGACGACACCAAGACTGAAAACGATCCAGATATAGATAAATAACAGGAGTTGAATATAACGTCAGCAATTGACTAAACAGCAAGCCGCCGACTATTGCTATACCCAAGGGTCTTCTTAATTCAGATCCGTAACCTGATCCAAGGGCAAGAGGTAATGCTGCAAGAAGGGCCGCAAAAGTAGTCATCATAATGGGACGAAAACGCATCAAACAGGCATTGAAAATAGCATCTTTTGGGCTCATAGCCAATGTGCGTTCAGCATTTAAGGCAAAATCTATCATCATAATGGCGTTCTTCTTTACGATACCGATCAATAAAATAACACCAATCATGGCTATGATGCTAAATTCAGTTTTAAAAACAATGAGTGCCAGAATTGCGCCAATACCTGCAGATGGCAAAGTGGAAAGAATAGTTAAAGGATGGATATAACTCTCATATAAAATACCCAGTACAATATAAATTGAAATCAAAGCAGCCAGAATTAGCCAAGGTTGATCATTCAAAGATTCTTTGAAAGCTTTAGCAGTTCCTTGGAAACTTCCATGAATAGATGCAGGAACTCCAAGATTGCTCATTGTTTCTGTTATTGCTTGACTTGCTGTAGATAAAGACGTGCCAGGTTTAAGATTGAAAGAGATGGTTCCTGCGGGAAACTGGCTTTGGTGGTTGACAGATAATGGAGTATTGGTAGTTGAGTAAGTTACAAAAGTTGAAAATGGTATTTGCCCTCTAGAGGTTAACAGGGGCACTGCTGGAGCATTGATATAAATATTCTTCAATGTTTCTGCGCTTTGTGAAAATTCTGGAGTGACTTCCATAATGACACGATATTGGTTAAGAGAGTTGTAAATTAAAGAAATTTGTCTTTGTCCAAAGGCATTGTTGAGTGTGGAATTAATTTGTGTCTGACTAAGCCCAAGTCTGCTACTAAGGTCACGATCGACCTGGAGTGAAATTTGCTGTCCATTATCCTGCTGATTGGTATTTACATCGACTAATTCTGTGCGTTTTGATAATGCTTTGACTATTTGAGGAACCCAAGTGCGAAGTTCTTCTAAATTATCCGCTTGCAGGGAATATTCAAATAAAGCGGAAGAGCCACGTGCTCCGAGCCTTAAATCTTGGGGTGACTGCAATATCAATTGGGCTCCTGGTTCATTTTTAAGTTTACCCCTTAGTCGCGTCATGAGTTTATCAACACTCAATTGTCTTTCTTCTAGGGGTTTAAGAGTTGCAAACAGTTGCCCGCTATTTGTGCTGCGTTGCCCCCCAGTAAAGCCGATAACTGTTTCAATTTCAGGATCTTGGTACATTATTGCAACAAAATCAGCCAGTTTTTTTTGCATGGCTTGTGAGGATATACTTTGATCAGCTTGAATGGTTCCTGAAAGTCTTCCAGTATCCTGAATAGGAAAGAAGCCTTTGGGTACTATTGTGTAAAGGTATATATTTAAACCTATCGTACATAATAATAATAACATTACTAATGGGCTGTTACGCAAAGCCCATCGAAGCGTATGTTCATAGCCAGTAAGCAAACGATTAGGATGTTGTTCAGTGAAATGGTAAAGATGACTACGTGTTTTTATTTTTAAGGGTCTTAGCCAAAGCGCGCAAAGCATGGGTGTAGTAGTCAGTGAGATGACTAAAGAAATGAGAACGGCAGCCGAGAGTATGACTGCAAATTCTTGAAAAAGACGCCCCACAATCCCACCCATTAATAAAATAGGAATAAAGACTGCAACAAGCGATAGACTCATGGTCAATACAGTAAAGCCAACTTCACCCGCACCTTTTAAAGCGGCTTGTCGTGGGGAGGTGCCTTGTTCCATATGGCGTGAAGTATTTTCAAGAACAACAATTGCGTCATCGACTACAAAACCTGTAGCTATAGTGAGTGCCATCAGTGAAAGATTATCTAAGCTATAGTGGCATAAGTACATTACTCCGAAAGTACCTAGTAAGGATACAGGTATAGTAATGATAGGAATCATGGCGGAGCGAAGATCTCGTAGAAACAAAAAAACTATAAGAATTACTAGACCTATAGCAATTAAGAGGCTTCGCTCAACTTCATGAAGAGAGGCGCGAATTGTAATGGATCTATCTAGAACCATTGACAGTTTACAGGCGCTAGGAATAGATGCCTGTAATTGCGGTAACAATGATTTTATTTTATCAACCGTTTCTATGATATTGGCGCCGGCTTGTTTATTTATGATTAACAAAATAGCGGGTTGGTTGTCTTTGAGTCCGGCAGATCGTAAGTCTTCTACAGAATCTAGGGCCTGCCCTAGATCTGATAAGCGTATGGCTGCACCATTTTTATAAGTAACGATGAGAGGCAAATATTCGCTAGCTGTTTTGGCTTGGTCGTTGGCATAAATTGGTAAGTGATGAGTTGCATTTTCAAGAGCTCCTTTAGGCCTATTGACATTGCTTGCGGCAATCGTAGCTCTTACTTCTTCAAAGCCAATACCGTATTTTGCTAAAGCGACAGGATTAAGTTGAATTCTTACTGCAGGTAGAGAGCTACCACCCACTGTAACTTGCCCAACTCCTTGAATTTGTGATATTTTTTGCGCTAGAATTGTTGAGGCGGCATCATAAAGTTGGCCGCGTGTCATGGTTTCTGAGGTTAAAGCAAGGATCATGATTGGCGAATCTGCCGGGTTGATCTTTTTATAACTTGGCCGATTTGGCATGTTGCCTGGTAGTAAGTTATTGGCTGCATTAATAGCAGCTTGTACATCTCGTGCCGCACCATCAATGTCACGATTAATATCAAATTGCAAGATAATACTGGTTGTACCCATGGAACTTGCAGAAGTTATTTCTGTGATACCTGCAATATTCCCAAGCGCACGTTCTAACGATGTTGCTACTGAAGAACTCATGATTTCGGGACTGGCTCCGGGCAAGGAAGCTTGAACAGAAATAGTGGGAAAGTCAACTTGTGGTAGGGGTGCGATCGGTAATTGGAAAAAAGCGATTAATCCCGCCAAACTAATTGCCAGTGTTAGAAGCGAAGTGGCTATTGGACGATAGATAAAATACTCTGATAAATTCACAGAGATTCCTGGTCGATATCTGGGGTGTCGGTGAATTTTCGCTCCAGTTTATTGAAATACAAATAAATGACTGGCGTAGTGAACAGGGTAAGTAGCTGACTCATGATTAAGCCACCCACCATTGTAATACCAAGTGGGTGGCGAAGTTCCGAGCCCTCTCCAGTGCCCAGCATAAGAGGTAGTGCACTAAGTAGAGCAGCCATGGTTGTCATCATGATTGGACGAAAACGCTGGAGACAGGCTTGGTGTATCGCTTGTCTGGGTGAAAGGCCTTGTTTGCGTTCCGCATCGAGGGCAAAATCTATCATCATAATGGCATTTTTTTTGACGATACCTATGAGTAGAATGATGCCGATAATTGAAATTATTCCTAAATCGTTACCTGAAAGCATGAGCGCAAGAAGTGCGCCTACACCCGCTGATGGTAGCGTCGAAAGAATTGTAATGGGATGAATGTAGCTTTCGTAGAGTATGCCTAGCACAATATAGACGGTTATTATAGCCGCCAGAATCAACCATAATGTGTTGGCTTGTGAAGAACTAAACGCCAGTGTCGCACCTTGGTAATTGGCTTGTACACTTAGTGGTAATGCTATTTTTTCCTTGCTTGTTTCGATGATTTTAATAGCATCATCTAAAAAGGCATTAGGTGCTAAGTTAAAGGAAATAGTTGTTGATGGAAATTGTCCCAAACGATTGGTAATAAGAGGTGCTGTATGCTCAGATATATTGGCAATTATTGATAGAGGAACTTGAACGCCAGTTGACGATGGTACCCGAATATTTTTTAAACTCTCTAAACCTTGTCGAAATTCAGGCTTAACTTCAAGAACTACTCGATATTGGTTAGATTGTGTGAAAATAGTAGAGATAAATCGTTGCCCAAAAGCATCGTATAAGACGTTATCAATCGCGGCAATACTGATGCCCATTCTGCTTGCTGTACTTCTATCAATAGCTACGAAAGCTTGAAGTCCATGGTCTTGAAGGTCGCTGTTGATTTCAGAAAACTGCGGTTGTTTAGATAATTCTTCAACGAGAAGTGATGTCCAGTAACTTAACTCTTCACGATTTACCGATTCCAAAGTAAATTGGTACTGACTGCGGCTAACACGATTTTCAATAGTAAGGTCTTGAACAGGCTGAAGAAATAGTTTTATACCTTCAATTTGGCTAAGTTTGGCTTGTAATCTGTGGATGATTTCTGTGGCGTTAATTATTCGTGCGTCTATTGGTTTTAACGTTATTATGAATCGTCCGGTATTGAGTGTGTGATTAGTTCCGTCAACACCAATAATAGAGGAAACATCTTCGACAGCAGGATCTTGCAGAATTATTGAGCTTAAAGCTTGTTGACGCTCAGACATGGCAGCAAAAGAAATGGATTGTGGCGCTTCAGAAATTCCTTGAATAATGCCAGTGTCTTGGATGGGAAAGAAACCTTTAGGAACGACAAGGTACAATAATAGGGTAAGTACCAACGTTGTAAGAGCAACTAAGAGTGTCGCGCTCTGATGCTCTAGAACAAAATCCAGCATTTTTGCATAGCTTTTAGTTACGTTATCTAAAAAACGTCCGCTGGCTAAATAAAACCGACTTTTTTTATCTTCCGATTGAGGCTTTAACATTTTTGCGCACATCATTGGCGTAAGGGTCAGCGAAATAAATGCAGATATAAGGATGGCTACTGCTAGTGTAATTGCAAATTCGCGGAATAATCGGCCAACTATGTCGCCCATGAATAACAAAGGGATTAAAACGGCTACCAATGAAAAAGTTAAAGAGATAATTGTGAAAGAAATTTGTTCAGATCCTTTGAGTGCAGCATTCCTTGGAGTTTCTCCTTGTTCAATATAACGGGTAATGTTTTCGATAACGACGATGGCATCATCAACTACAAAGCCGGCAGCTATAGTTAGTGCCATGAGGGTCAAGTTATTAATGCTAAAGTCGGCCAGATACATAATGGAAAAAGTGCCAATCAAAGAGAGTGGTACGACTATTCCGGGAATAGCGGTGGCAGAAGCATTGCGTAAAAATAAAAAGATAACTAGTACTACCAAGGCAAGTGCAATAAGTAATTCTGTATGGACATCTTGAATTGAAGCTCGAATCGTGTTGGTGCGGTCAGTTAATATGACAACGTCAAGAGCACTGGGAAGTGCTTCTTGCAACTTAGGTAATAGTTGTTTGATGCGATCAACAACTTCGATGACATTACTGCCGGGTTGGCGCTGAATATTGACAATAACAGCAGATTCACCATTTGCCCAAGCGGCTAATTTTATGTTTTCAGTATCGTCGATGGCATCAGCAATATCCGATAAATATATAGGTCTGTTATTACGATATGCAATGATCAGCGCTTTATATTCTGCCGCTGATCGAAGCTGATCATTGGCATCGATAATAGCTGATTTAGCCGGGCCATCAAACATCCCTTTAGGCTGGTTGACATTGGCGTTGACTATAGCAAGGCGGAGGTCTTCCAAACTTAGGCCGTAGGCGGCCATCGCAGTGGGATTAGCTTGAACACGAACAGCGGGTCGTTGTCCACCACTAATTGTTACCAATCCCACTCCAGATAATTGCGAAAATTTTTGAGCTAGTCTAGTGTCAACCAGATCTTCAACTTTAGATAAAGGAAGTGTTTTTGAAGTAACTGCTAACGTCAAGATAGGGGCATCTGCAGGGTTAACTTTATTGTATATTGGTGGCATGGGGAGATCAGTCGGAAGGAAATTGTTGGCGGCGTTGATAGCAGCCTGTACTTCCTGTTCGGCAATATCCAGATCTAAGTTCAGGTTAAACTCAAGTGTAATTACCGAAGCACCTCCAGAACTTGAAGACGACATTTGATTTACACTGGGTAGTTGACCAAATTGCCGTTCCAATGGAGAGGTGATTAGAGAGGTCATGACTTCTTGGTTGGCGCCAGGATATAAAGTTACTACCTGAATCGTGGGATAGTCAACTTGAGGTAAAGCAGATATTGGTAATTCTCGATAGGCAATTATGCCTACTAGAAGTAGAGCCAGCATTAAAAGCGATGTAGCAATTGGACGTAAGATAAACAGCCGAGAGGGATTCATAAATTTGGTATGTCGGCCAGAGCTAAAGAGAAAATCACGGACAGGAGAAACACTCCTTACTTCCGTTCATTTGATGAATTCTGATTGTGTTGTTTGTCGGGAAGGGCCAGCGTTTCCTCGCCGGAAGGTGTTTGTTCGCGATTAATAAGTTTAACCTTTACATTGTCACGTAATTTATCAGCACCGTCTGTCACAACCAATTCATTAGTTTGAAGGCCTTTTAATATAGTAACTTTCTCACCATCAGTAGGGCCTAAACTCAGTGCTTGTACCTTTACTGTTTGATCATCTTTTATTACATAAACAAATGGGCCAATTACCCCTCTTTGAATAGCTGAGGTTGGTATAATAGTTACAGCATGAAGAGTCTCCATCTTCATTTTAATATTAACAAACTGATTTGAAAATAGAGTATTGTCTTCATTGGTAAACTGACCTTTAAGTTTAACGGTTCCTGTACTTGTATCAATTTGGTTATCCACCGCTAATAGTTGTCCTTCAGCAAGTTTGATGTTACCACCTCGGTCATAGGCTTCAATTGATAAAACTTCTCCTGATTTAAATCGTTTCATAACGGCAGGTAAATTATCCTCGGGCAGGGTAAAAACAGCTGAAATTGGACTGATTTGCGTAATAACAGCTAGTCCGCTGGCATCAGAAGTGTTAATTATATTTCCTTGATCGATTAAGCGTAATCCTAGTCTTCCTGTAATGGGTGCAGTAATTCTTGCATAACTCAGTTGAAGTTTGGCATTTGCAACTAGGCCGCGATCTATTTCTACAGTTCCTTGATGTTGTTCTACCACAGACTGCTGAGTATGTGTTTGTTGTGCCGCAATAGAATCTTGTTCTAGTAATGTCTTGTAACGTACCAGATCCATTTGTGCATTTTTTAACAATGCTTGGTCTCTTTGTAGTTGACCCTCGGCTTGCATTAATTGCACTTGAAATGCTCGTGGGTCAATTTCGGCCAGTAAATCACCTGCGTTTACAAGTGCGCCTTCTTTGAAAGCGACATGGATAAGCTCTCCATCAACACGTGATTTCACGGTAACTGTACGAAGTGCCGTTACGGTGCCCAAACCATTTAGGTAAACGGGGAAGTCACCTTGGATAGAGACGACTGCAGTTACTGCGATGACAGGCTCATTTAATTTTTTGGAGACTTTGGAGTTCTCTTCTGAAGGGTTACCAACCCATTTGATGATAAAAAAGATCAATGCCAACAACAGAGCTAACGCACTTCCTATTTTCCAGAGAAAATATTTTTTGTTCCTTTCTTTTAATTGTCCAAGCATTGTTGATTTGTCCGGGGTCAGGCTTTGTTAAATAGCATACATCTACATTATCTTACAAAATATACTTCATTTCAAAGGTGCAGAGAGATTGGAGTGGATAGATTAATTGCACCAAAAAAGTAAGTTATAAAAGTTGGACTAGGAGTAATAAAGTATTTTTTTATAATTAGATGTCTCATCGATTGCAGAGTAATGATTTATTGATATTTACTTTAAG
>CAJAHC010000452.1 GCA_903939355.1 uncultured Methylococcaceae bacterium
ATTCATCACTTAATTTAAGTGCTTCAGCATCGGAATTTACTACTATTATTTCACCATAATCCCTCCAGGCTAGTGATGCAATTGCTGCTGTTGGTAGTGATTGAAGTTGTTTATCGATTTCTTTCAACACTTCGTTAGCCAATTTCTCCGAGGTGGTTATTAACCATGCAGGACTATCAGGGCCATGCTCTGCTTGTCCAAGTAAATCTGTTGCAACCAGTGATGCATCTGCTGAGTCATCGGCAATAATAAGGATCTCTGTTGGTCCCGCAAGTAAATCAATACCCACCGTTCCGAAAAGTTGTCGTTTTGCTTCAGCAACAAATGAATTTCCAGCGCCTGTAACCATGTCTACCGCTTTCATTCCAACGCAGCCATAAGCCATTGAGGCAAATGCCTGAACTCCGCCCAAATGATAGATTTCATCAGCGCCAGCATTATTTAATGCATATAAGGTATGGGGATACATACCCCCACTATCCCTTGGTGGGGCGCAAGCTGTAATATGACTCACGCCAGCTACCCGTGCTGTACTTACACTCATAATCGCAGATGAAATCAGCGGATATTTCCCCCCTGGTACATAACAACCCACTCTCGAGATTGGAATATTTTTTTGGCCCAAAATAACTCCTGCAGCAACCTCTGATTCAAAGCTATGCAGACTTTCAAGCTGGCGCTTTGCAAATTCTATTACCTGATTTTTGCAATACTCAAAGTCTTGTTTAAAAGAATCTGGTAAAAGACTGTTGACCTTCATAATTTCATCTTGAGTTACCAGAAATGACCCCCTAGACCATTTATCTAAATTTTTAGCATATTCTGTAACGGCAGTATCTTTTTTTTCTCTTATTTCATCTAACATGTCTCGCACAAAATTTTCATGATATCGCCGATCTTGCGGTGTCTTCGGAATAGCCCTCTTTAAGTAATTTCGCATAATTTACTCTGCCTATAGAAATTATTGTAATTTTTAATAATAATGGCAACCGGTTTCCATGTTCGCACATTTAGTAATTAAAACAAGGTGCACCGCAACATTAATTATTGTCAATTTAACGCGAAATTAAGTGGAATTAAGTAGGTAAAACCCCCTATATAAAATCTACAACTCAAGGGCATCAAATCATAAGCTCAATAAATGAGCTTGAAGTAACTGACAGCCAAATATTAAGAGCTTACAAGGGGCCTACTTATCCTAATGTACGGCGATATCGGTAGTGCTCCCCTCTACAAAAAGCTTATGCACGAGATATTCTTTCTTGGCGATGGCTTTAATGAGGTAATCATCAAACTGATCAGGGCGGTCTTCTTTGTTTGCATTATTAATAAAACACATGCTGTAGCTAAGGTTGTCCGCATCCTCGCCATGGGTTAAATAAGTTTCATTTTCTTGATGATCCACGATTCGCAAACCCCGAACGAACTCTGGCTGGTCTTTATCAGCAAAATTAATATCAAGTCGGTCGACATCAAAACGTTTGCTGCGGTAAACATTCCAAATATTGAATCGATAACCTTCTACATAGGTATAGTCGCGCATGCTCACTCCTTCATTGTGTTGTTTTTTGGGGCCCATTTGGCCAGTATCTCAGTGTAAAAACCAAGAGGCTCATAGAGCGAGCCTCTGGTGAATTCAGACCTAGGACTTAGGCCCCTTCTTTCTTTTGTTTGGCTTAGTGGTTGGCACCGATACAACTAGCCCCTCTGTAAATATCGCCTCAGCTGGTTTAAGTGTCTTTTGTGTTGCCACTGTCAATCGGCCGCCAATTTGCAGCCCTTGCTGATAGATTGGGGAGTCGTCTGGAACTAAGTCCCTTAAAAT
>CAJAHC010000453.1 GCA_903939355.1 uncultured Methylococcaceae bacterium
AATCTGAATCAAACACCGGTTTCACCACTATTCGGCGGCCGGTTCGGGAGATTTGATTTTCGTACTTTTTCGTTGACTGGACTCGACCCATTGCAGACATTCGATTATGCTTTTACGCTTCCCTATATCTCCCATTCGTGCCTTACTTTAATTGGCGGGGGCTAGTTCAAAAATAATTAATTCAACTAAGTCATCGCCAATATTTTCTACAGACATTAAATTACCAGATTCCCAAAATACATCACCGACAGAGTAGATATTCATTTTGCCTCCTTCAATAACTTTTAACTTGCCTTTGACTACATAACGGGGCCCCGGTCCTTCATGGGTATGCCAAGGCGTTTTAAAGGCGATCGGGAATGTGACTCGTATTATTTGGGCATTAATGTTGTTGCTGGGAAACTCAACCTTATTTTCTAACAGAACAGTTCTGTTTAGGTTTGATTTACCCTGAGCCGAAACAATCTGCATGCTAATAAGCAGAGTAGCCAGTGTTACTAGAAAAATTTTTGCTGGTTTTATCATGAGTTTTTTAAACATCTGTTAGCCTCTTGCGTTGTGATGGATAGATTTGAAGTTGCATTGTTTGTGCAATAATTCATATGTTTCTTTCAGTTGAACTATGTGCCTTTCTCAACATCACTAGTAGCAGACAATAAAAAGAAAAGACAAAGCAAGCGACCTTTCATGACAATAACTTTTACTAAAATGGTTCTTTAAACGGTCGCAAATCCAGCTCATGTGTCCATGCACTGGGGTGTTGATTATGAATAGCCCAATAGGTTTCGGCAATGGCCTCAAGCTGTAATAAGCCGCCCTTGCCTTTGGCTTTAACAGTGTCAGGGAATTGATTTCTAGCCCGTTCGCCATCTATCACACCGTCAATAATGGTATGCACCACATGGATGCCTAGTGGTGAAAACTCTCTCGCCATGCCTTGCGCTAAAGCCCTTAACCCGGCTTTTGCTGCTGCAAATCCGGTAAACGGCGGTTTTGCTCTTAGTGAGGCGGTCGCTCCTGTAAAAAATAGTGTTCCCTTTTGATTGCTCAGCATGGTCTTAACCGCTTCCTTGCCGAAGAAAAAGGCACCCAGGCAATTTTGCTGCCAAAGCTTGGTAAAGGTTTCCGCATCGGTCTCCAGTAAGGGGGATGAGATATTGCTGTCTACATTGTAGGCAGCAATATCAATACGGTTACCTTCTAGTTGTGCCATTTGGAATAAATGTGTTACATCGTGTTCAACCGTTGCATCAGCAATAACAGACGTGACAGAGCCACCTTGTAGCCTAATTTTCTCTGCTACGCGTTGCAGCTTGTCTTCACTACGCCCGGCAATAAAAACATGCAAACCTTGGGCTGCAAAATAGCTAGCGAGTGAAGCGCCCAGACCCTGCTCAGGACCCACTCCGATGATAACGGCTGAACATTTTTGCATTATTTTATTTTCCTGTGGCTATAGCTTCTGGAACTTCTATTAATGAACTTGATTTAACGTCATAAATATGACCGTAAACAGGAATTTCGTAGGGCACTAACGGATGCCAACATCGTAGCCGCAATTGGCTATTAATACTTCATTTAATACTTGCTCATTGTTATTCCTTGTGTAATTATTATTTTCTGCTGAATATCAGTGAGAAATTATTGGCAGGCATATTGATCTGCTCTTTTAATTCCAAGCCATGATTTGCTGCGGCCTTTTTCAGATCGGCTACATCTTTTAAACCCCATTCCGAGACACCGGCAGAGCTCAAGGTTTGATGAAACTCTTTGTTGGAATCCGTGGTAAACGTGCCTTCCACCTGAAAAGGTCCATAAATAAGCAAGAAGCCATCATCATTCAGAAGATTTGCAGCACATTCCATCATGCCGTTGGCAATTGAAACAGGCGCTACCTGGAAAATATTGATGCAGAAAATGGCTGAAAATGAATGGGGGGTTCCGGCATTAAACCAGGTTTCTGGATTGGTTAAATCCAGATGAACGGGGTCGGCAATGTTATCGTTACCATGATCACTGGATAGTTTCTTGATGTTATCAAAAACCTCTGCATCTTTATCGGACGGATGAAAGTGTAAGTGCTCAAAATGCGGGGCAAAATAATTGATATGCATACCGCTGCCGCTGGCGAGTTCCAATACGTTGCCTGGATCTTTAGGCAACTGTTCTTTTAAAACGCCTAAAAGTGGTTCGCGATTGCGGTTCCCAGCCCAGGCAACATAATCGCTTAAGGGATGTGGATCTAAAGGGGGTTTATCTTGGTTCATGGTTAACTCCTCGTTGTTAGGTGTATTTTAATATTAGCAAATTCTGTGCCAGCAATCGGTTCTACTGTTTTCATTAAATAACAAGGACTTGATTTTTAGCTTTACAAGATTTAAGAAGTCGTGCTTCAATTAGAGAAAATTAACTTCACAAATGATCATGAGCAATAACTCACTTTCCGATATAACCCCGGTTTTTTTTCTGCAAACTTTCATCCTTGAGCTGATGCATGCCAGCGAACAACAGGGACAAAAACACTGCGAGTATTTGATTGAACATATCGCCAAGACTGCCGGGTGTTTTTTTGAAGAAACCTATCGGGAGGAAACCCATAATAGTAAACTTCTGGACAAAGAGCACTACACCGAACTGATTCTCGGCCTTAAAAACAATATCGGCGGTAAATTTTCACTGGCTTCGAGTAATAAAGACTGCATTACCGTTACCAATACTTGCTGCCCCTTTGGCGATCGGGTAACTAACTTTCCCGAATTGTGCAGAATGACATCCAGCGTCTTTGGCGGTATCGCCGCCAGAAATTTCGGTTATGCCAAAGTGGAAATCAAACAAAGCATTGCCCGCCACGATGGTCAGTGTGAAGTATGTATCTACACCAACCCGACCGCGGCAAAAGACCGGTCGGGGATTGAATACACCGATACCACACCCGTTAAAGAGATACAGGATATTAACGAACTGCACTCGCGCATCGAACAAAGTATGCAGCAGATCTGGCGCAAACAAAGCCCGCAGCCGGCAAAAAAACACCAACCTCCGGCGATTGTTGCAAAATCGCCGACTATGCAGAAAATATTGCAGTCAATAGAAGTCATTGCGCCTACCTTAGCGACCGTACTGATTCAGGGGCAAACCGGTGTCGGCAAGGAATTGATCGCACGCGCGATACATGCGATGAGCAACCGCTGCAATAAACCCTTTATCCCGATTAACTGCGGAGCCATTCCAGAAAGCCTGATCGAAAGTGCGCTATTCGGGCATGAAAAAGGCGCATTCACCGGCGCCATAGAAGTGCATCAAGGTTATTTTGAAAGAGCCGAAGGCGGCACCTTGTTTCTGGATGAAGTCGATACCCTGTCCCCGGCTGCACAAACTCGGTTACTTCGCGTATTACAGGAAGGCGAACTGGAAAGAGTCGGCGGCAAACAAACCCTGTCGGTTGATTTGAGAATAATATCCGCAACCAATAACAATCTGGAAGAACTGGTTAAGCAAGGTCTGTTCCGCAATGACCTGTATTACCGCATCAACGTGGTTCGCTTAAGCATTCCGCCGCTAGTCGAGCGCCCGGAAGACTTGCCTTATCTGGTGCAATTGATTGTGCAGCGCATGAGCAAAAAATATAACAAGACAGTAGAATCGGTCAGTCGTGAAGTCATGCAACAAATTCGCTTATATCCCTGGCCGGGTAATATCCGAGAACTGGAAAACGTCCTTGAACGCAGTATTTTATTTGCCACAGGTCAAGAAATGACTAATCTGGATTTGGAAATGCCTGTTAACCCAAGCAATACTAATGAATGGAAAGATATTAAGGAATACGCCATTGCCAAGGTTGAGCAATCGTTTCTTGAGCGCTCTTTAAAGCAGCATCAGGGCGATATAAAGAAAACAGCGGAAGACATGGGAATTACGACACGCGCCGTCTACACGAAACTGAAAAAATACGATATTAATTTAATGGACTATCGAAGAACTTAACTTGTTTTTTTTAAAAATAAATTTGGCCGTCTGATTTGAGTACACGGCTGTTGAATGACCGGTCAAGCTAGATTGTTTAATTA
>CAJAHC010000454.1 GCA_903939355.1 uncultured Methylococcaceae bacterium
AAATAAAGACTAGATTTACAGTTGTCACCTCAGATTATATGTAAGTGCTTGCCACTGAAAAAGGACTAAAAACCTTATGACTATACCTAGCCTTGAAACATGGATGTGGGCGGAAGCTTGTGAAATACTACAGCAAGCAGATCGCTTACACCGACAGTTCTTTAGACCTGCCATTACAAAAGCACAACGCCTTTTATGGGAACCACCTATTGATGTTTATGAAACCCCAAGTGAAGTAAAAATCATGATAGCGCTACCTGGCGTTCCCTCCGAGGAGTTATTTATCAGACTTGAAAATAACCTGCTCATTATAAGCGGACAGCGACGACTACCAATTAATTCAGAATCTCAAATACGGCGACTGGAAATACCCTATGGCAATTTCGAACGTCGAATTGAACTCCCGAGCGGGCATTTTGAAATCGGAACGCGAGAATTAAATAATGGTTGTTTATTAATTTTACTCAGTAAAATGTAAGGGCTTTATGCAAATTAATAAGATCAAAAACTTTCTGCTAGGCTCAGTCGAAGATAATGAAAAGTCAGTTTTAGAATCTTCTGAGGAAGTTTTGACGCAATCCCCGCCCATTCCAAATGATGCACTTATTATTGTTCCCATGCGAAGCACTGTGCTTTTGCCCCAAAACGTTTCCCCATTATTAATAGGTAGAAAATCATCTATTTCCGCTATCCAACAAGCTGTGAGGATGGAGAAACCGATTGGTTTACTTATGCAACAAAGTGACAAAGATGAAGATCTGGGACCAAATGATCTATATACCATTGGTACGGTATCGGAGATATTGCGTTACTTGACAGCCTCTGATGGCTCTCATCATGTGGTTTGCCAAGGATTACAACGCTTTCGGATAAAGGAGTTTTTATCAGGTTATCCTTTTCTTGTTGCCCGCTGTGAATTGTATGAAGAACCTGCAATCAATAATCAAGATGTTGAAGCCAGAATCATTAGTCTTAAACAAAAAGCACTGGAAGCACTAGCACTGACTAGGCAAGCACCCGACGAATTAATAAATGCCATTCAATCTATCACCTTACCCAGCATGCTGACTGATTTGATTGCCAGTTACCTGATTTCGAAAGCTGAAGAAAAACAAGAAATACTATCCCTCTTCAATATACAAGAACGGATTGATAAATTACTGGAGCTACTCAATTATCAAATCGAAGTTTTAACGCTCTCCAACAAAATCAATCAACAAACCCAAGAAACGATGGATCAAAGACAGCGTGAATTTGTGTTACGAGAACAAATGAAAGCTATCCAGAAGGAATTGGGCGAGGGCGATGAAAATACTGCTGAAATCACGGAAATCGATAAGGCAATCAGTGCTGCTAAAATGCCTGAAGACGTCGAAAAACAAGCGCGTAAAGAGTTGAGCCGCTTACAACATATGTCAGATGCCAGTGGCGAGTATTCAATGGTTCGCACCTATCTTGATTGGTTGACAGAACTGCCATGGTCTGTTGCAAGTGCAGGAGCTATCGATATCCAAAAAGCCAGGGACATTCTTAACGAAGACCACTATGGTCTGGATAAAATCAAACAACGCATATTAGAGTTCTTAGCTGTAAGAAAATTAAATCCAAGTGGCAAGAGCCCTATATTATGTTTTGTTGGACCGCCTGGTGTTGGTAAAACTTCTTTAGGACGGAGTATTGCACGGGCAACCAGTCGAGAATTCATTCGTACCAGTTTGGGTGGCCTGCATGATGAAGCGGAGATTCGTGGACACCGGCGTACCTATATTGGTGCATTGCCCGGCAATATTATTCAGTCCATACGCAAGGCTGGCACCAATAATCCCGTGTTTATGCTGGATGAAATGGACAAACTGGGATCGGGATTTCAGGGTGACCCTTCGTCAGCATTACTTGAAGTTTTAGACCCTGAACAAAACTCAAGCTTCCGTGATAACTATTTGGCTGTCCCCTTTGATCTCAGTCATGTGATGTTTATTGGCACAGCAAATGTACTGGATAATATCCCTATGCCGTTGCGCGACCGTATGGAAGTAATCGAATTATCCGGCTACACGCTGGATGAAAAGGCCAAGATTGCAAGACGCTATTTAATAGACCGTCAATTGGAAACAAACGGACTTAAAGTCGATCAATGTTCCATCTCAGATCAGGCCATAGAGATGATCATTCAAGATTATACTCGTGAAGCCGGCTGTAGAAATCTTGAACGAGAAATTGGCTCTGTATGTCGACATGTCGCTATTTGTATAGCCGAAGACAGAGCTGTTAACAAGCACATTGACAGCGAACATATTCCTGACATTCTGGGTGCCAAAAAATTTGACAGAGATATCGCGATGCGTACCAGCGTCTCCGGTGTTGCTACCGGACTAGCCTGGACTCCGGTCGGTGGGGATATTCTTTTTATTGAAGCGTCACGTATTCCAGGCAACGGCAAACTCATCCTTACCGGACAGTTGGGTGAAGTTATGAAAGAAAGCGCCCAGGCCGCATTAAGTTTGCTTAAATCACGCATCAACGTATTAGGCTTAGATCAGGATTTATTCGACAAAAATGATATCCATATTCACGTCCCCGCCGGAGCCATACCCAAAGATGGGCCTAGTGCCGGAGTTGCCATATTTACAGCTTTGTATTCTGCGTTTTCTGAACGCATTGTTCGTAATGATATTGCCATGACTGGAGAAATCAGTCTGCGTGGCTTGGTATTACCAGTTGGTGGTATTAAAGAAAAAGTCATTGCTGCGGCAAGAGCAGGAATAAAAACAGTTATGCTACCTTCACGCAACCAACGAGATTTTGAAGATATACCTGAATTAATCAGAAATCAGCTTCATTTCGTCTGGCTGGATAGAGTTGATGACTTGTTAACTATTGCTCTGGAAAAATGAGCCCTAAAATAGTTGAGTGTTGGCTGATCCCAAATAACACAGACTGGCTAATAAATAGATAAAACCATTATGGAACGCTTTCTCCTTGCAATTGGGATGTCACTATTGAGTTCTTGCTCAAACTTACCAGCTGCAATCGAAAATCCTCCTCTCTATGACCTTTCATATAGTCAGGCAACTCAACAAATCAACCATTTTACCGGTGCTCCTGTACGTTGGGGTGGAGTTATTATTACCGTTGAAAATGAACAAAAATTTAGTCTCATGCAAGTATTGAATTATCCACTTTCCGATTGGGGTCGGCCTCAACTCGATAAACCTTATAACGGACGTTTCGTTGTTAAAACCCCGGAATTTCTGGATCCTGTCATTTATAAGTCAGATTCAGAAATCACTATTGCAGGAACGCTTAAAGGTGATATTAAACGCTCCATCGGAAACAAAACACTACAAATCCCATTAATCGAAGCTACTACTATCTACTTATGGCCATCTTATGATGCAAGTGATTATTATGGTTACCGTCCATATGGTTATAGTGGTTTTGGCCTTCATTACCCTTATTATGGCTACTATGGTTTTTATCCTTATTACTGGGATGGCTTTTATTATCCCTATTGGTAGCCTTTATTACATGATAAGAATCAGGAGATAAACCTTGAGTACACAAACCGAGCTACAAAATACTATTGCTGACCTTGTCCTCAAAGGTAAAGGTATACTTGCCGCCGATGAAAGTAACCCGACCATGGCCAAACGCTTTGCAGCCATTAATGTAGTTTCTACAGAAGAAAGTCGTCGCGTCTATCGTTCATTACTACTAACCACACCAGGCTTAAGCGAATTTATCAGTGGTATTATTCTGTTTGAGGAAACGCTAGGCCAAAAAACTGATGACGGTAAGCTTCTTCCTGTTGTCGTTGCTAATCAAGGCATAGTGCCCGGCATCAAAGTCGATAAAGGTACCTTGCCGCTATCTAATGCATCGGGGGATTTAATTACACAAGGTCTGGATGGACTGGCGGAGCGTCTGGCAAGTTACAAAGACCAAGGCGCACGCTTTGCTAAGTGGCGTGAGGTTTATACTATCAGCCTCTGTAATCCGTCCCAACTTGGTATAAATTCCAACGCTGAAGTCTTGGCGCGCTATGCAGCCATTTGTCAGTCAATAGGTATTGTACCGATTGTTGAACCGGAAGTGCTTTTAGATGGGGATCATACCATTGAGCGTTGCCTAGAAGTGACACAAGCAGTTCAACATGCAATATTTCATGCTTTACACAGACATCAAGTAAAACTGGAATATATGGTACTTAAACCTAATATGATCATGCCCGGAAAGATGTTTCACTGCAAAGCATCACCAGAAGATATTGCTCAGCAAACTCTTACGCAGTTACGCCGTTCGGTTCCTGCTGCAATGCCTGGTATCAATTTCCTTTCCGGCGGACAAACACCGGAAGAAGCGACAGCTAATCTAAATGTCATGAATGTCATGGCTGGCAATGCCCCTTGGGAGTTGAGCTTTTCTTATGGGCGGGCGCTGCAACAACCGGCTCTTCATGCCTGGCAAGGAAAAACCGAAAATACTTTAGTAGCACAACATGCTCTTTTAAAACGTATTCGGCTTAATGGTGCTGCACGTTATGGTCATTACTCAACGGTCATGGAAAATTGATAGTTACTTGCAACCAATAATAATCCACCAAAAGTCTGGTTAACCCCCAACGTATACACTGCTATGATTGGGTAGACACTATATACTTGTTAAACATTCAATCAATTAAACCTGATTGTAAGGACAGCTAACGGGTAACAAATCATGCCAATCACCAGATATTCTAACTTGATTAAAGGCTTGCTCAAACCCACTGCCTATCAACATAAAGTATCGTCTGTTAATGTTCTTGAAACGCATATTTCCTGGGTATTATTAACTGGGCACTATGCCTATAAAATCAAAAAACCAGTTGATTTTGGTTTTCTGGATTTTTCCACCTTAGAAAAACGCCATTTTTTTTGTCACGAAGAAATTCGACTTAATCGACGTTTAGCTCCCGATTTGTATCTTGAAGTTGTGCCAATTACAGGTACTCTCGAGCAACCAAAAATGGGTGAGATGGGTAAGATCATTGACTACG
>CAJAHC010000455.1 GCA_903939355.1 uncultured Methylococcaceae bacterium
GGCTCAGCTAGGCGAGCTGCTTGTAGAGATGCAGCAGTCGTTTCAAGCCATAGAAAACACGTCAGAAAATCTACAGTACTTTGATCAGATCGCTGATTTAGTCAGAAAATTAACCGATTATGATAGCGTTATGATCTATCGTTTTGAAGAGAATTGGGATGGTACGGTTATCGCCCAAAGTCGAGTAGACGCTGCGCCCTCCTACCTTGGATCAAGTTTTCCTGCCAGTGATATCCCGCCACAAGCCCGCGCTTTATACACCCAGAATTTGGTGCGCATTGTTACTGATGTAACCGCTGTGCCCGCGAGCATTTTGCCGCCACTGAATCCAATCAGTCAGCTACCCTTGGACATGACTTATTCAGCCTTACGTAGCCTTTCCCCTATCCATCTTGAGTACCTAAAAAATATGCAAGTGGCAGGATCTATGGTGATATCGCTACTACAGAATGGTCAATTATGGGGACTCATTTCTTGTCATCAGCTAAGCCCAAAACGGGTGTCATTCGCCATGCGTGAAGCCGCACAGTTTATTTCTCGGATGGTTTCAGCAGAACTGTTATTGATGCATCTGCGTGCAGAAAATGAATGTTTTAAAAAGTGCACCGCTATCAACTCGATATTGATTAAAGAACCCAACTTTCTATTACGAAACGATGTATTGCAATTTATAGGTACTGACTTGCTTGAGGTAATGGCCGCCACAGGTCTAATCATTCGTATAGAAGGTGTCAGCTATAGCTACGGACAACTACCAGAGCCAGACGCCCTTGATGTGTTGCTCAGTTGGCTGCCTAGTCAAGCACACAACGGCCTATTTAGCTGTAATAATCTATCCGAACACTTCCCATGTGCTAAGAACTACCAAAACGTGGCAAGTGGGCTGTTATTGGTGGGAAATAACAACATGAATAACTGTATGATCTGGGTTCGTCCTCATCAACTAGAGGGTAAGAAGTGGGCGGGGCACTATTCACAAGGACTCCAGAAGACTGTTGAGGGTCAGTATCAACTAAATCCCCGCAAGTCCTTTGAAAGTTGGACAGCACTATCTGAAGGCACTAGCGTTCCCTGGTCTTTGCAAGCGCTTGAGATAGCCAAGAACTTTGGCAAGAACCTGATGGAGGGTTTAGCAAACGCACAAAAATACCAAAATGAAATTAATCAACGATTAGAAATATCAGACCGTTTGGAAAAGACTACCAGCCGTTTACCGGGGTTTATTTACACGTTTCGATTGTTTCCTGATGGCACTTCCTGTTTTCCTTATGCCAGCGATGGCATTCAAGATATATACCGACTCAATGCGGCCGATGTTAGAACAGATGGCTCAAAAATATTTGCCTTAATTCACCCTGACGATCTTGCGGGCGTCAATGCCTCAATCCAAGAGTCAGCGAAAAACTTAATTCCATGGCAACACGAATATCGGGTGATTTATGAGAATGGTCAAACTCATTGGTTATACGGTAACGCAATACCCGAACCCAACAAAGAGACGAATGGTAGTCAACTTTGGCATGGATTCATCACTGATATTACTCATCGCAAACAATCAGAAACGAAGTTAAGTTTGAGTGATATCGCCTTAAATACCATTAATCAAGCTGTACTGATCACGGATACTGAGCAAAATATTCAATGGAGTAATTTAACCTTTGAGCAATTGAGTGGTTATAAGCAATCAGAAATACTGGGGAAAAATTGCCGCTTTCTTCAAGGCCCACTCTCTGATCCGGAAACTATAAAACAAATCAAGGCAACCTTAAAAGAGCAGAATATATTTAGTGGTGAATTAATCAATTACACTAAAGACGGAGTAGCTTTTTGGAATCAATTGACTATTTTACCGATAATGGATGATCAAAATCGGTTAACTAATTTTATGAGTATTAGTCGAGATATAACAGACCAAAAACAGATAAATACAAATTTAATAAATGCACAACAAGCAGCAGAACATGCCAGTGTAGTGAAAACCCAATTCCTAGCCATGATGAGTCATGAAATACGGACGCCACTGAATGCGATTTTAGGTATGCAGGAATTATTAACCCATACACGGTTGGATAAGACCCAAAAGGAGTATTTACAAACGGCTGCCTTGGCCGGTAATAATCTACTGGCTATCATTAATGATATCTTGGATTTAACCAAAGTCGAGGCTGGTAAATTGGACTTGGAAGCTATACCCTTTAATGTCATCGAGTTAACCCAGTTGTGTGTGCAATTAGTGTCGGTTATGGCCCAAGCCAAAGGACTAAAACTCATCACCATTATTGATCCTGAGTTAACGCCATGGATCAGCGGTGATCCTTTACGTTTTCGCCAAGTGTTACTGAACTTACTCAGTAATAGCATTAAGTTTACCGAACAAGGCAGTGTCACGATTAAAATTTCTTCATACGCCTCAACCGATAGAGCTTGTGTGTTATTGGTTGAAGTAATCGATACCGGTATCGGTATACCTGAAGATCTGCAAGCAGGTTTGTTTGAAGTCTTTGTGCAGGTTGATCCCTCTGATACCCGTAAATACGGCGGTAGTGGTTTGGGCTTGGCTATTTCTAAGCGTTTAGTCACGCTATGGGGTGGCCAGATAGGCATTGATAGTACACCTTATGTAGGCAGTCGTGTTTGGTTTACTGTCGGGACGTTGGCAGAGGCACCTAAACAACCAGTAATCCCAACCATAAAGCAAGACGATAGCCATAAGAACTACAACTGCATTTCTCGTGTGTTATTGGTCGAAGACAGCTTGATTAACCAAGCGGTAATGGCCGCGATGTTACGCAAGGGCGGTCATCAAGTCGATCTGGCCGATTGCGGTACACAAGGTATCGAAGCGGCATCCGAGAAAGTCTACGACATTATTTTAATGGATGTGTCCATGCCTGATATGAGTGGTATGGAAGCTACCACTATTATTCGCCAACTGGGTGGGGCAGCTACGTCAGTACCTATTATTGCCATCACCGCCCACGCCTTAGCTGGTTATGAGGCCATGTGTTTGGCTGCTGGTATGAACGGCTATGCCACCAAACCAATCAGTCAAAAAGATTTACTGGCACTTGTGGAGACTTGGTCTACAAATAAAGATAGTCAAACGCCAGTGGTTATAAGCTCCTTTGTAGAAAAAATCCCTGCTCTACCCATTCATGAACATGAAATCAACATAGATAAAGCCATACTAGACGAATTGACTGCCACGCTGGGTCAGGCGCAGGTTAAAGAATTATTGCAGATTTATCTAACAGAACTCACCACTCGTTGTGAAACCATCAAACAAGCCATCATTAGCCAAGACTTAAGCGTACTCAGCCGAGAAGGCCACACCATCAAAAGCAGTTCCGCCACGTTTGGTGCCTCTTCCCTACAAGCACTCGGCAAAGA
>CAJAHC010000456.1 GCA_903939355.1 uncultured Methylococcaceae bacterium
CTTTTAAAGATTTACCAGCCTTAAATGAAGGAATTTTTGCGGCCTTAATTGTAATTTCTTCTCCAGATTGTGGATTACGTCCTTTACGTTCTGCTCTATCTTTAACAGAATACGTTCCAAAGCCCACTAAAGCAACTGAATCGCCTTTGCTCAAAGCACCGGTGACCGCACCAAGAAAGCCATCCAAGGCACGTCCAGCATCTGCCTTAGTTAAACCAGCTGAGTCTGCAATAGCATCAATAAGTTCCGATTTATTCATTATTCCCCCTAAGGAAGTTAATTATTAAAATTACAAAAGCCTTATGCTTAGATTTTTTAATGTAAAAAATTGCTAAAATCAAAAGGACAGGTATTTATATCAATAGCTACAACATAGTGTCAAGCTTTTAAACCGCCGGAGGCTATGTTTTTTGCGGTTTTGCGGAGAAAACATCAAAAACAGCTTAATATGGCTAATGTGCCATTACGCCTTGTTGTATTTTTTTGCCTGTTTCCGGCTCTATTTTCCCTTGTTCTTTATCCATTTCTTTTGCATTGGCAATGGGCATATATTGCAAAGCTACGGCTAACACCTCATCTATCCAGTTAACAGGCCTAATATCAAGATTCTGTTTTATATTATCAGGTATTTCTGCCAAGTCCTTTTCATTATCAGCAGGAATCAAAACAATTGTTATACCACCACGATGAGCCGCTAACAGCTTTTCTTTTAGCCCACCTATAGGAAGCACTTCTCCACGGAGAGTAATCTCACCTGTCATAGCAACATTAGCTCGCACAGGTATTTTAGTTAAGGCCGAGATAATAGCGGTACACATTCCAATCCCAGCACTAGGACCATCTTTTGGCGTTGCACCTTCAGGAACATGAATATGAATATCATTTTTCTGAAAAACCTCATTATCTATTCCTAATAACTCTGAACGACTTCTAACTACGGTCATCGCAGCTTCAATGGATTCTTTCATCACATCACCGAGCTTACCGGTTGCAGAATGCTTCCCTTTACCTGGAATCACCGCCGTTTCAATAGTTAATAATTCTCCACCTACTTCCGTCCAAGCCAACCCGGTAACCTGGCCAATTTGATCTTGCTCTTCAGCAAGCCCATAACTAAAACGCCTAACGCCTAAATAATCATTAAGATTCTCAGGGCTAATCAATATTTTAGTTTTTTCAGTGCTTAGCAACAATCCTTTAACTACTTTACGACAAATTTTTGAGACATCTCTTTCAAGATTACGAACACCGGCTTCGCGAGAGTAATACCTGATCATATCTCGTACTGCAGCTTTTGATATCTCTATTTCATAATCTTTAAGACCATTATTCTTTATCTGCTTTGGAATTAAATAACGAATAGCAATATTTATTTTTTCATCTTCAGTGTAACCGGCAAGACGAATAACCTCCATTCTATCCAATAATGCAGAAGGAATATTCATGGTGTTAGCCGTAGCGACAAACATTACATCAGACAGATCAAAGTCTACCTCAAGGTAATGATCTGAAAAGGTATGATTTTGCTCAGGATCCAACACCTCTAATAAGGCTGATGCTGGATCTCCACGAAAATCAGCGGCCATTTTATCGATCTCATCGAGTAAAAACATTGGATTTCTCGTTTTTACTTTAGCTAAGTTCTGCAGAATTTTACCGGGCATAGAGCCTATATAAGTTCGCCTATGACCACGTATTTCTGCTTCATCCCTAACGCCACCTAAAGCCATACGCACATAAATACGATTAGTTGCTCTCGCGATAGATTCACCTAATGATGTCTTACCAACTCCTGGCGGCCCCACTAAACATAAAATCGGCCCCTTAAGTTGCTTTACCCTTTGTTGCACAGCGAGATATTCAAGGATACGTTCTTTTACTTTCTCCAAGCCATAATGTTCTGCCTCTAGCACCTGCTCGGCAATTTTCAAATCATGACTGACTTTTGTCTTCTTCTTCCAAGGTACATTGACCATCCAATCAATATAATTTCGCACCACAGTTGCTTCAGCAGACATTGCCGGCATTAATTTAAGCTTATTAAGCTCAGTGTCTGCTTTTTTCTTGGCTTCTTTTGACATGCCAGCATTGGCGATCTTTTTTTCCAGCTCTTCAATTTCATTAGGTACATCGTCCATGTCTCCCAATTCTTTTTGAATCGCTTTCATCTGCTCGTTTAGATAATATTCCCTTTGATTTTTCTCCATCTGCTGCTTAACACGCACACGAATTTTTTTCTCCATCTCCAGAAGGTCTACCTCTCCTTCCATTAAGGCCATTAAACCTTCCAACCTTTTTTCAATATCGGCAGTTTCCAGTACTGTTTGTTTTTCACTGACCTTTAAGGACATGTGGGCGGCCATAGTATCTGCAAGACGACTTGAATCATCGATGCCTGCCAATGCATTCAGTACTTCTGGAGGAATCTTACTATTTAATTTAACGTATTGATCAAATGTATTTATTACTGCCCGCTGTAAAACATCTCGCTCTTTTTCAGATAAACTAAAGACATCATCAATTTTTTCTACTGCTGCTGAAAAAAAACTCCCCGTTTCTTTATAAAGAAGAACCTTGGATCTTTGGATTCCTTCAACAAGAACTTTAACGGTGCCATCAGGCAATTTCAACAATTGTAAAATATTCGCCAACGTACCAATTTCATAAAGATCAGTAAACTCCGGCTCATCTACTTCAGCTTCTTTTTGTGCTACCAACAATATTTGTTTATTGTCTTTCATAGCAACATCAAGAGCATCAATAGAACGCTGTCTACCTACAAATAAAGGGATGACCATATGTGGATAGACGACAACATCCCTAAGTGGCAACACCGGAATCAAGTTATCTTTTGCGTCTACATCATTCATTTCATGCGTTTCCATAAGCGGAACCTTTTAACATTTTTTAGATTAGGTAATTATGGGGGCGCTAATTTAAATAGCAAGGATATATAATATTGAAGCACCTGACTCTATGTCAGAAAAATAACTAACCCTCACTAAAGCAATGCTTGAGCAAAGAATATTTAGCGCTTTGTCACAATTATTTCACAAAAAAAAGGAGCTTTATTATTAAAGCTCCTTTTTGTAAGCCGACATAAAACTAGGACTCTGAAACAGCCATTTTATTTTCGGCTTCATAAACCAAAAGTGGCTCAGATTGCCCTAAAATAACGCTTTCATCGATTACCACCTTAACAATATTATCTGCCGATGGTAGTTCGTACATGGTGTTCAGCAAAACATTTTCTACGATGGTCCTCAAGCCTCTAGCGCCCGTTTTCCTTTCCATTGCTTTACGAGCAATTGCACTTAAGGAATCTTCACGGAACTCAAGTTCAGCCCCTTCCATCTCAAATAAATGCTTATACTGCTTGGTTAATGCGTTTTTCGGCTCAGTCAGTATTTGCACTAAGGCCTGCTCATCCAGTTCTTCTAAAGTTGCTATAATCGGCAAACGACCAACAAACTCAGGAATCAAGCCATATTTTATTAAATCTTCTGATTCAACTTCTGCAAACAATTGACCAATGTTTTTAGACTCATCTTTAGTTTTTACATCTGCTGAAAATCCTATGCCACCTTTTTCTGAACGTGCTTTAATAACACGATCCAGGCCGGCAAAAGCACCACCAACTATAAACAAAATATTAGCCGTATTAACCTGTAAAAACTCACCCTGCGGATGCTTACGACCACCTTGTGGCGGCACAGAAGCAATAGTACCTTCAATTAACTTTAACAGAGCTTGTTGAACGCCCTCACCTGAAACATCACGGGTAATAGAAGGGTTGTCAGATTTCCTTGAAATCTTATCAATTTCATCAATGTAAACAATGCCTGTTTCAGCCTTTTCGACATCATAATCACATTTTTGCAAAATTTTCTGAATGATATTTTCTACATCTTCACCCACATAACCCGCCTCAGTCAATGTGGTGGCATCAGCAATGGTAAATGGAACATCCAGCAAACGCGCCAACGTCTCCGCTAGCAAAGTCTTACCTGAACCTGTAGGTCCAATCAATAAAATATTACTTTTAGCTAATTCAACAGAATCTTTTTTCGACTTACTGCGTAACCTTTTATAGTGATTATAAACAGCCACAGCCAATATTTTTTTTGCGCGATCCTGGCCAATCACATAGCCGTCAAGCTCTTCTTTTATTTCTTTTGGCTTAGGGAGTTTATTGCCGCCAAAAGAAGAAGAGTCGTCCTGCAACTCGTCTTTTATAATGTCGTTACAAAGCTCTACACATTCATCACAAACATAAACTGAAGGTCCCGCAATAAGCTTTCTTACTTCATGCTGGCTCTTTCCACAAAAGGAACAATAAAGTAATTTATCACCGTCTTTGTCGTTTTTATCATTACTCATAAATCAGCTCCTGAAAACATCAAAATGATATTTTAACTTTCGAATACTCAACATATCGAAATACCAAAATAATATCAAGCCCTTATAAATCAGAAGCCGAGGTTCTAGACGTTAATACTTTATCTATCAAACCGTAGCTTACAGCATCATCAGAACTTAAAAAATTATCTCTATCAGTATCTTGCTGAACTTTCTCTAAAGGTTGACCTGTATGAAAAGCTAATATTTTATTAAGCTTATCTCTTATTAACAAAATTTCTTTAGCATGAATATCAAAGTCAGAAGCTTGACCCTGAAATCCACCTAACGGTTGATGAATCATCATTCTTGAGTGCGGCAAACAAAATCGCTTATCTTTAGCTCCACCTGTTAATAATAACGCACCCATGCTAGCTGCCTGACCTATACATAGAGTACTTACATCAGGCTTGATAAACTGCATGGTGTCATAAATTGACATCCCTGCCGTAACTGACCCACCTGGCGAATTGATATACAAATGAATATCTTTATCAGGATTTTCCGATTCCAAAAAAAGCAACTGAGCGACCACTAAGTTAGCCATGTAATCTTCAACTTGACCCACTAAAAAAATCACCCGTTCTTTTAAAAGTCTTGAATAAATATCAAAAGAACGCTCGCCTCTTGCGGTTTGTTCGATAACGATAGGAACTAACCCACCAGCGGCCTCCAGAGCCCTTGCTTGATTCATTACATGCTGCTTATACATTGAGAAACCTATCGCTGTTGCTTATCCATAACATCATTAAAATTAACCGTCTCATCAGATACTTTTGCCTGTCCAACTAACCATTCAACTACCTGATCTTCCAAAACCATCTGTTGAACCTCATTCAGGCGACTTTCATCAGAGTAATACCAAGCCACGACATCTTCAGGACGCTCATAACTTTTCGCCATATCTTCTATGGTTGAGCGAACTTTATCATTATCTAATTTAATAGACTCTTTTTGGATAACTTCACCTAAAATTAGACCCAATGCAACACGGCGCTTAGCCTGGTCTTCAAAAGAATCTCTAGGTAACTTTAAATCTTCCAACTTCATTTTCTGTCTTTTAGCAGTTTCTATATAAGGTTTCATCAAACTTTCAATTTCGACATCAACCAATGTATTAGGCACTGTTAATTTAACTTTTCCATATAACGCATCCATCACCGAGCTTTTTAACTTGCTTCGCAATGCCTGATCCAACTCTCGCTGCATATTATTTTTAACATCAGCACGAAAAGACTCAATCAAACCATCTTCAATGCCATATGCCTTAATGAACGCCTCATCAATCTCAGCTAATACCGGCTCTTCAACTTCGACCACATCAACTTCAAATTCAGCAGCTTTACCTGCTAACTTTTCGTTACCGTAGTCTTCCGGAAAATTCAAAATAAATGTCTTATGGGCGCCTGCAGTAAGCCCCAGTAGATTATCTTCAAATCCTGAAATCATTTTTTTCTGGCCACAAATGACCTTAAAATCCTCCAATTTTCCATCAGTAAAGTTCTCGCCTTCAGAAGTCCCTGAAAAGCTGATAGTCACATTATCACTATTTTGAGCTGGACGATCGACAACGCGCCAAGTTTGCTTTTGAACCCTTAACTTCTCAATCATGCCATCAACATCAGTGTCGCTGACACTCGAAAGAGGACGTACTATTTCAAGCTCGTCAATGCCTTTAAGTGAAATTTCAGGATAAACCTCAAAAACCGCTGTATATTTAAATCCGTCAATTTCATCCAGCGGCTGAATATGTGGGTGTCCAGCAGGCTTTAAGTCCTGTCCTTCCAAGGCATCATAATAAGTATCTTTTATCAAATCACCGGCAATTTCACCACGCACCCGCTCGCCATACATTTTCTTAACGACTTCTTGCGGAACCTTACCAGGGCGAAAACCATCAATTTTAATTTCGCGTGCTAACGACTTCAATCGATCTGCCATCTTTTTCTGAACAACGGCTTCCGGGATACAAACAGTCATGGTTCTGCTTAATTCTGATGTCTTTTCGACAGAAACTTGCATTTCTTTACCTCACACATTTTATAGAAGATTTATTTGATACCGCTAGACGGTCTAATTTAAAGCTGAAGATAGAGTAAATATGCTCTATTTATAGAATTGGGTGGTGCGAATGGAGAGACTCGAACTCTCACAGGATAACCTACTGGAACCTAAATCCAGCGCGTCTACCAGTTCCGCCACATTCGCACGATAATGAACGGATTATTATAATTATTAGAGCCCTAGATAACAAGCTAAAAATTTAAATTATATAAACAATTACAAGTTCACAGACACATCAAACCCTAAAAAACGAATATCAGCCGCTAAGTTATTTAATATTTCAGCCGAGATGGGCTTTAATCTTATTGCCTCTGGCTGCTGGGAAGGCCTTGCTATGGTGTACAATAAAATGGCTTGTAAATTACATCCTCTAGTTTTTATATCCTTTACTAAATCGAGATAAGCACGCTTTTCTTTTTCAGAAAACCCTCGGCCATCATAATCAAATATGCATGTTTGTAATTTTGTTGCGCAGAGTTTCGACGAAATCATCAAATTATTTACACTTGCCAGGCAACTTTGTGCAGTGTTGTTAACCAAAGCCCTGCCCTCTTCGCTGGCACTATCAAACTTAAACCAGACTTCTCCACCATAAGCACTTAAAATCTTTAAACCAGCCTGAACCCGAGGCTGATGCACCAAACTCCCATTAGTGATTAAAACGTAATTACTACGTGGAAACACTCCCACTTCTGTAGCTACCTTACCAATTAACTCTACCGCCCTCGCAAATTCCTTTAAGCTAGTAGGCTCACCATTACCTGCGATAGCGATATCTTTAATTGATCGCTTATCTTCGTCAACCTGGAAGCGGTCATAAAAATCGCCCTGTAATACATCATCGAGAAAAAACCTCAACTCATCTTCCAATAATTTGAAATCCATCTCAGGTGCAGCGCCAATTTTTAAATCTGCTACTTGACAATAGACACAGCGCCAATTACAGGCATTATTGGTATTAAAATTTACACCAATAGACAAGCCACCCATACGCCTTGATATCACCGGATAAACATACTTTAACCCAACAATATCAGAACAATGATTGGTTGTTGTTAATTTTGACGTCATATCTCAACTTAGGAATGATTTTAATTACCCTATTCTACTTAGTTACGTCGCTTTTACTTAATTTTTTGCATAGCTCCTTTCAGTTTATAAACCTGCCAACTCAACTATTCTGCCTACCCAACCCCTAACGACAATCAGGCTAATAATTAAATGGTGTCGCCCAAAAAACTCGACCTCTATAGCTTTAGCCATAAATCTAAAAATAGTCAGCTTCCTTGTCACCCATTAACCTATCAACTAGTCTTTCTTTAACAGCCTTCTTTATTACCAACCAATCAATACAAAACTATCCAAGGCATTGGCTTAAGTCAATGCCTTGGATAAATTAGACCTAAGGAAATATAGTATGTTAAAAAAAGTCACTCTCATTACCCCCCTATGCGTAATAATTTTATTAAGCGGCTGTAGTTCGACTTTTCGCTTTATCAAAACTCAATCCTACCTAAATACCGATTTAATCGAAGCTAGCTATGACGCAACAGAGATACTTGAAGATGAACTTTCTAAAAAAATACCCAAAGACTCACTAATCATCGTTAGCACTTTACTTAATGTAAAAAAGAATCCCAATGATACCTCATCGTTTGGTCGCATAATTTCAGATCAAATTGCAACAGCCCTGCACAATGGAGGCTATCAAATTATTGCCCTTAATTTACCTATTGATCTTTTTAAAATGGAAGAGGACGGTGAGCTTGACCTTTCAGACGAAAACAAAGCCTTACTCAGAAAGTATAAAGCAGCAGTAATGGTTGGAGGGGTTTATGCACCAGGAAAACAAACCGCTTATGTATCTCTACGCGCAGTGGATAGATTTACCAAACATGTCATTGCCTCAACAGATTTTTCTGTAATACTGGGACCTGATGTAAAAAATCTGCTAAAAACTAAAGATAATGAATTAAACAATATACCTACCGGTTCGGCGGGATCTGTTGCTGAGCCAGCCATTGAAGAAACAATGACTGAGACAAAAAATAGTGATGCACAACTTGGTGGAGAAAATTTCCCTTCCCAAATGCAATAAAAATAAATTGAGGCAATGGGCCGCCTAACTTTAATGTTTGGCGGTTCAAGCCCCATCTCCTATTTTAATTACGACGTAACTCCTTGAAGACTCTTTGAATCTCGCCTTCTCCTAACTATAAATCCATCACACATTAAACGCTCATCAACAAAACAACTTTTGCTTTTTAACAAAGAACCTTTATAATTTAAAACAACTGTTTAATACAATCGTTAGTGTCATGCTTAAAACCACTATAGAACCCGTAATTGATCGCATACTCCATGTTGCTATAGAAGTTTTTGCAGAACATGGCTTTCGCGACACAACCATACGAGAAATTTGTAAGCGCGCCAATGTTAACGTAGCCTCGATAAATTATTACTTTCGTAGCAAAGAGGCTCTTTATACACAAGCCCTATCTTTTGCATTCCACGAAGCCAATCAGTTATACCCACAAGATAGTATTCTTAACAAAGCCTTACCGCCTGAACAAAGACTTTCATTATTTATTGACAACTTTCTTCATAAATTGCTGGACAATAGCCACTTGGGGCTCCACAGCAAACTTATTACCCGTGAAATTACAGACCCCACTAATGCATTAAATGGAATTATTGCAACAGCTATTGCGCCCCAGATTGCACTTCTTCAAGAAATCATCCAACCGATCTTGGGAAATATCACTAATACAACAATTGTGCATCGCTGCCTACTCAGTATTTTTGGCCAATGTCTTATGTTTAAACACTCTCGCTCAATCATTGACCACTTATATCCTGAATTAATTGCTGACGATTTAGCGATAAAAGCCTGCGCCGAACATATAGCCCAATTCTCATTAATTGCGTTAACCCAACTAGCTCAACAACAAAACAACTCAATCTCATGAATCACATTGCCTTAAAAATGCTAATGGGTGATAAAGGCAAATATATCGGTATTATTATGGGGCTGACATTTGCCTCCTTAATCATGACTCAACAGCCCGCCATTTTCGTCGGATTAATGTCGCGTTCTTATAGCTTTATTTCTGATGTCGGCTTACCGGATATTTGGGTAATGGACGCTAAAGTGCAATTCGTTGATGACATTAAACCCCTTCAGGACACAGAAATTTATCGGGTACGAGGAATATCTGGCGTGGAATGGGCAATGCCAATGTATAAAGGCTTATTGAAAGTAAGGCTCACAGATGGAACTTTCCAAACCTGCATTGTCGTAGGCTTGGATGACTCTACCTTAATAGGCGGCCCGCCTGTCATGATAGAAGGAAAGATCGATAACTTAAGACATAGCGACAGTGTGATCGTCGATATTGATGGCGCCCGAGACAAGTTGGGGAAGTCCTCTCCACTATCGGGCGAAGCTCGAATTCCCCTTCAAA
Organism: uncultured Methylococcaceae bacterium; assembly: GCA_903939355.1. Classification (GTDB taxonomy): domain Bacteria; phylum Pseudomonadota; class Gammaproteobacteria; order Methylococcales; family Methylomonadaceae; genus Methylobacter_C. Next base: position 9,927 of record CAJAHC010000456.1, read on the forward strand.
TAGGTGATACAGTGGAAATAAATGATCGCCGGGCAATTGTCGCAGGCATCGCCAAAGTCACTCGTACCTTTCAATCTCAGCCCGTGATTTACACAACCTATTCTCGCGCCAAGAGTTATGCCCCTAAAGAACGCAAGTTGTTATCTTTTATTTTGGTAAAGGCTAAAAAAGGTCAAAACACTACCGAGTTAACTCGCCGTATAAAAACAGAAACCGGATTAGCAGCCTATACTCAAGCAGAATTTCAAGAACTTACCTATGAATATTTTATGCATAACACCGGCATCCCTATTAATTTCGGAATTTCAGTTCTACTTGGTTTTATCGTTGGTGCAGCGATAGCCGGCCAAACTTTTTACAACTTTACCCTAGAAAACCTGCGTCAATTCGGCGTATTAAAAGCCATGGGGGCCAGTAATTTAATACTACTCCGAATGATCTTATTACAGGCCGTCTTGGTTGGCAGCATAGGCTATGGCTTAGGTGTTGGTTTAACCGCCTTATTTGGCTTCGCCATGCGTAATACCATTTTGGCATTCAAATTTCCCTGGCAATTACTCTTATTTAGCGGTGCGGGTGTCAGTTTGATTTGCATCTTTGCCGCGCTCATCAGCATTCTAAAAGTAATTCGTCTGGAACCTGCCATTGTTTTTAAAGGTTAGATCATGACGCTAGCCGTAAGCTGCAGAAACGTCAGCAAAGTTTATGATACCGGCGGACAAAAAGTTACCGCCCTTAACTGTATTGATCTGGATATTGCTATCGGTGAACTGATGATGCTGGTTGGGCCGTCGGGATGCGGCAAAACCACTTTAATTTCTGTGGTTGCGGGCATTCTCGATCAGGACGAAGGTATCTGTGAATTGTTTGGTGAAAATTTGCGAAACATGTCCAGCAAAGATAAATTAAATTTCAGAGCACGTAATATTGGCTTCGTGTTTCAGTCATTTAATCTACTGCCTTCTCTTAATGCGGCAGAAAATGTATCGATTCCACTTATTCTTAACGGCATGAAACGTTTTGAAGCTGAATGTAAAGCCGTAACTGTTCTTGAACAAGTCGGCTTAGGTGATCGTTGGAAATTTTTACCTTCTCAACTTTCTGGCGGACAACAACAACGTGTTGCCATTGCCAGGGCCTTGGTACATAACCCCAGGCTAATTGTCTGTGATGAGCCAACCAGTGCTCTAGATCATAAAACCGGCCGAAATGTGATGACTATGCTTAAAGATGTAGCCATGCATAAAGAACGTACCTTGGTCATTGTCACTCACGATGCACGTATTTTTGATTTTGCCAATCGCATCGCAGAAATGGACGATGGCCATATTGTTAGCGTGGAAGGGATAAAAGCTAAAGAAACATCCCTAAATCTGGCTTCTTAATACTTGCACCTTTTATCTTAACATTATGCAAATAAAATACACTCTACCCCTGCTTGCCATTGCTGGAATTGCCTTTGCTGTGTTCACAGTCATCAATAGCAACCGACCAACACCTGTTGCGCCGGCAGTTACGGAACCAGCTTCCGCACCTTTTACAACATTTATTGCTGGCGCTGGGATAGTAGAGGCGCAAAGTCATAATATCGCCATTGGCACTCCTCTGCCGGGCATCGTCAAGATCGTTACTGTCGATGTAGGTGATAAAATCAAAAAAGGTAATCCACTTTTCTATATGGATGACCGAGAAACACTTGCCAATCTGGCCATAAAACAGGCGGACCTTGCCAGAGCGAAAGCAGAAGTTGAAATTGCCAAAGCAACTTTCAACGATTCCAAAACGCTCAGTGATATGGCTGAAGCAGTTATAGATAGACGCGCCATCAGCTCAGAAGAATTGCTTAAGCGCCACAACGCCATGCTGATCACACAAGCCAGACTAGAAAGCTCAATTGCTCTGGTGCAGCAAGCACAAGCAAACGTAGCCGAGACTGAAACTACATTAAAACGACTTGTCATTCTTGCTCCGGTTGATGGTCACGTTTTACAGATCAACATTAGAGCAGGTGAGTTTGCCCAAGCTGGCTCTCTAAATACCCCGTTACTGGTAATAGGTAACTTGGAGCAGGTACATGTTCGTGTTGACATAGATGAAAATGATGCTTGGCGATTCAATAAAAAGAGCAAAGCCGTAGCTTTTCTCCGTGGCAATCGAAACTTCAAAGTTAATTTACAATTGGAATATGTTGAACCCTTTGTTGTGCCCAAAAAATCACTCACCGGTGAAAGCAATGAAAGGGTTGATACCCGTGTCCTACAAGCCTTATACAGTTTTGATCGCGCGCAACTGCCTATCTATGTAGGGCAACAGATGGATGTATTTATCGAAGCGCCTGATTACTCGACACATGAAAACATCGATGTAGCCCTGCCGGCTCAAGGCCCATCTTCATGATACGTTGCTTTACCGTCATACTGATAACCTCACTGTTATCGGGCTGTATTAATGTAGGCCCTGACTACAAAGCGCCGATTGTAAACGTTCCTAAAAAATGGACCGGTACGCCAAAAATTGAGCAAAAAAAATCACTACAACCAGAGCAATGGTGGAAATCTTTCAATGACCCCATGCTTGACCAAATTATTACTGATGCCATCGCAGCAAATTTGGATTTAAAACAAGCGTTAGCTAGAGTTAGAGATGCACGCGCACAACGCTGGATCACCATTGCTGACGGCTTACCTACAGTATCTGGCGCATCCAATGCCACCAGACGTTTTAACAATTACGCCTCATCAGCAGGTCAAGCTGGACCGCAGTCTACCGGCGGCGCTTTTGGAATCGGCGATCAAATTATCAATATTTTTCAACTTGGTTTTGATTCACAATGGGAAGTAGATATTTTTGGCGGTGAAAGACGTGCCATAGAAGCCGCTGACGCCAATATCGACAGTGAAATAGAGAACAGTCGCAACGTACTCATTAGCCTGCTGGCCGAAGTCGCCGGCAATTACATTGAGTTACGTACCAATCAACAACTTATTGTCATAACACGTGACAACGTCAACGCTCAACGCGATACCGTCAAGCTTAACCAAATACGCCAACAAGCCGGTTTTTCAAGCATGCTGGAAGTCGCACAAGCAGAATCACAAGCTGCTACCACCGAGGCATTTATGCCGGTGTATGAAACCATTGTTAAACAATCAATTCATGCCCTAAGTATATTGCTAAATCGAGAACCCAATGCACTGGCTTCCCGACTAAAAAATATAGGTCCGATACCCGCCATGCCGACAGTCGCAATCACTGACTTACCGTCAGAATTGCTGTTACGAAGACCCGATATTCGTCGCGCTGAACGTCTAATGGCCAAGGCCAACGCTGATGTCGGTGTTGCGACAGCGGAGCTGTATCCAAGAGTCAATTTATCGGCCTTCATCGGCTTGCAGAATGCGCAAATATCAGACTTCACCCCTATAGGAAAGTCTTGGGATACCGCATCATCATTAACCTTGCCTATTTTTAATTGGGGGCGAATTAAAGCCAACATCAAAAGCAAAAATGCGCTATTTGACGTAGCTTTCCTGACCTATCAGTCATCCGTTTTAACTGCCTTTAAAGAAGTAGAAGATGCGCTTGTTGCTTATGCTAATGAACAACAACGCTTCCGCTCTCTTGAACTGGCTGTTAACGCTAGCTTACTGTCAGTAAAAATGGCCAATGAACGTTATGACCATGGCTTAACTATGTTTCTCGATGTACTTCAAGCCCAAGAGAGTCTTTTTCAAGCACAACGCAATTTGGCAGATAGTAAAGCGCAACTTTCTACTGATCTGATTATCTTATACAAAGCCTTGGGCGGAGGCTGGCAAAATCAAGCCAGCGTAGCCGATGATGTTAATATTAAACCACAAAAAGAATTGTGGCTGGACGGCGTCTTTACCCCTCCAAAACATAATGCTCCTTAAAAAATGTCTTGGTAATAATAAACCTGCCTTGGTGAAATTACTTAGTATCAAAGCTTATTCAAAAGCTTTATCATGTACTGACAATATCTTCGCCGAGCGCAAAGAACCACTATTAAACATCAATCATTGCTACAACTTGGCCAATAGATATAACCCTATAAAGCTCGGCAAATCCCCGTCATTGTCAATACGTGTCATACTTCGAAATGGCCTGCTTTTGTTTGCCGGACTTTCTGTTGTGGCGGTCATGATGCTACGCTTTTTACCTGTGCCGACGACCAGCTTCATGTTATATCGACATTATGAAGATCTAATTGAAGATTTATCATTTAATTCAATTGACTATACGTGGGTCAGCGCCAAGAATATTTCTTCAAATGCCTCGGCCGCCGTGATTGCTTCAGAAGACCAACAGTTTTACCAACACTTTGGTTTTGACTTACTATCCATTCGCTCATCCATTACAGCCTACCTGCATGGAGGGCGACGCCTGAGAGGAGCCAGCACCATCACCCAACAAGTCGCTAAAAACCTGTTCTTAACACCGTCTAAAAGCTTTATCCGTAAAGGTCTGGAAGCTTGGTTTACCTTGCTTATCGAGCTATTGTGGAGCAAACAAAGAATACTAACTGTCTACCTTAATGTTGCCGAATTTGGAGACCATTTATTTGGTATAGAAGCCGCAAGCCAACATTATTTTGGCAGCCCTGCAAAAAGCTTATCCCGCTCACAAGCTGCCATACTTGCAGCAACCCTACCCAATCCACTTCGACTTCGAGCCGCCA
>CAJAHC010000457.1 GCA_903939355.1 uncultured Methylococcaceae bacterium
ATCTTTTAAAGTCATCATGTTAAGCCAATTGTTATGTTTATATAGTGTACCCTAATACTGGGTATTTAGTTATAACTTGTTCCAACTAAAATTTGTATAATTATTATCTTATCTAAAGATATATCGTGATATAAAAAAATCCAGGGGGGCTTTGACCTACTCAACACGACTAAGCAAGGATAAGTGAATGCTCTTTTATCTTTTCAACTAATGATCTTAACTCTTCTCTATCAACGACCTTGCCACCTAAAATAGTAGCTATTAATTGATCATCTTCCAGCTTAACTAACTCATTGAATAAGTTCTTTTCTTTTGTATCAGCGACTGGATAATCACTGGCCAAATAGTTCATCAATAAAAGATCTAGTTCCTTTGTGCCACGTCTACATTGCCATTGCAACCTAGCTAGGGATAACATTAGCGAAGTATTCTTTGAAGTAACATTTTTTTGGTTTCGGCAATCGCCTTAGCGGGATTTAAGCCTTTAGGGCAAGTATCCGTACAGTTCATGATGGTATGACAACGATACAATTTGAAAGAATCTTCAAGCACATCTAATCGTGATTCCGTCGCTTCGTCACGACTATCGACCAACCATCTATACGCTTGTAATAATACTGCGGGACCTAAGTAACGTTCACTATTCCACCAGTAACTGGGGCAACTGGTTGAGCAACAAGCACAAAGAACACAATCATATAAACCATCGAGTTTTTCGCGCTCACTCTTACTTTGTAGGCGTTCAGAATCTTGAGATACGGGTGTTTTAGTTTCAATCCATGGTTTTATGGATGAATATTGTTCATAAAAATGCCTCATATCCGGCACAAGGTCTTTGATTACCTGCAAGTGTGGTAGAGGAAAAATCTTAATAACATCTGGATAGGAATCAATAGCTTTAGTACAAGCCAAGGTGTTTTTACCATTAATAGTCATAGCACATGAACCACAAACACCTTCTCGACAAGAACGACGAAATGTTAATGTACTATCAATTTCATTTTTTATTTTTAGAATAGCGTCCAAAACCATTGGACCACAGCTATCCATATCAAGCTCATAACTATCGATGCGTGGATTTTCGTTAGTATCAGGATTCCATCGGTAAACTTCAAAACGACGGACATTATTTAGTCCCGGCCGTGCTTCAAAGGTTTTACCTTTGGTTACTACAGAGTTTTTGGGTAATGTGAATTCAGCCATTAGTAAACCCTTTCCTTGGGAGGTATTACCTCAACGTCATCAGTTAAGGTATATAAATGGACAGGTCGATAATCAATCGTTATTTTATTGTCGATCAACCAAGTTAAGCTATGTTTCATCCAGTTTTTATCATCACGATCAGGATAGTCTTCACGTGCATGGCCTCCTCGGCTTTCATGGCGATTACCAGCAGCTGTAATTGTTACGCTGGCCTGTCCAAGTAGGTTATCCAACTCAAGTGCTTCAACAAGATCAGTATTCCATATCAATGAGTTATCTTGTATACCAACATCCTCAAATGAATTTTTGATTTCCGTCATGGCGGCAATACCTTCATCTAACGTCGTTTGTGTTCTAAATACGGCTGCTTTTGCTTGCATGTTTTTTTGCATATTTAAACGAATATCAGAAACTCTAAGCTTACCACTGGCATTTCGAATCCTATGAAAACGAGCCAACGCTTTATCACAAGCAGTTTTGGAGAGTGGTTTATGGACAGTTTCTGCGTTAATAAGTTCTGAACAACGAATAGCAGCGGATCTTCCAAAAACAACTAAATCAAGTAAGGAGTTTGAGCCGAGCCGATTGGCTCCATGAACTGAAACACAAGCAGCTTCACCGATTGCCATTAAACCAGGAATAACTTTATCTGGATTATCGCCCTCTAGTGTCACTACCTCAGCTTTATAGTTGGTAGGAATCCCTCCCATGTTGTAATGTACAGTTGGTAATACAGGAATAGGATCTTTAGTAATATCAACTCCGGCAAATATTTTTGAAGTCTCGGCAATACCAGGCAAGCGTTCATGAATAAGCGCTGGATCAAGGTGCTCAATGTGCAAATAAATATGATCTTTTAACTTACCCACTCCACGACCTTCTTCAATCTCAATAGTCATGGCGCGACTAACCACATCCCGTGAAGCTAGGTCTTTTGCATGAGGCGCATACCTTTCCATAAAGCGCTCACCCTCCGAATTAGTCAAATATCCTCCCTCTCCCCTTACGCCCTCAGTAATTAAACAGCCAGCGCCATAAATACCAGTCGGGTGAAACTGAATAAATTCCATATCTTGCAGGGGCAAACCCGCACGCAATACCATTGCGTTACCATCACCCGTTACGGTATGAGCGGAAGTACAGGAAAAATAACTACGGCCATAACCGCCCGTTGCCAACACAGTAACATGAGCCCTGAACAAATGCAGAGAACCATCATCTAAACACCAAGCCAAGACACCACGACACTCATTATTTTCCATAATCAAGTCAAGTACGATGTATTCAATAAAAAACTCTGCTTTATGCTTTAAAGCTTGCTGATACAAGGTGTGTAAAATTGCGTGCCCTGTTTTATCAGCGGCAGCACAAGTTCTCTGGGCCTGACCTTTGCCATAATGTGTAGTCATTCCACCAAATGCACGTTGATAAATTTTACCATCGGCAGTTCTAGAAAAAGGCACGCCATAATGTTCAAGCTCAATGACTGCAGCCATTGCTTCACGACACATATATTCAATAGCATCTTGATCGCCAAGCCAGTCAGAGCCTTTTACCGTATCGTACATATGAAAGCGCCAGTCATCTTCACCCATATTACCTAATGCAGCGCTTATGCCACCTTGTGCAGCAACGGTATGACTTCTCGTGGGGAATACTTTAGATATACAGGCTGTTTTTAATCCTTTTTCTGCCATGCCCAAAGTGGCACGAAGACCAGCCCCACCAGCACCAACCACAACGACATCATAAATATGTTCAATTATTTTGTAATTTGGTAACATCAATTAGCCTATTGAAAGTATATTGAGCATCTCAAACAAAGAAATCAACGCTAAAAATATAAAACATAAATTTATCGCCCAACTAGCGATTATTCTTATACTTTCAGTTGCCACATAATCTTCAAGTACCACTTGTAATCCCAAAGCTGCATGATAAAGAACCACAAACAACCAAGCCAAGATACAAATTGCATTTAAAAACAAAAAAGGATTTTTAGAAGGTTTGGTTATGGATTCTGAGCCATCATTACTTTCAATTTTAAATAATATTAAAGATTGGATGAAAAAAAATGACACAGCTAAACCTGAAGAATTACAAAAAAATGCCGAAGACTATGCGGAAAAGATGAAAGATTTCCC
>CAJAHC010000458.1 GCA_903939355.1 uncultured Methylococcaceae bacterium
CGGACTGGGTTATGAACGGCCAGTGCATCAAAAATGGCTTTAATGGCATTAACCGCAATAAAGGTTTTGCCGCCCGCCGTTGGTACTTTGGCGCAGACATGCGGAATACCCGGCACATTATTTTTATAAGCCTCCATGCCAGTCACGCCTTTTGTAGCCCAATACGCTTTAAAAGCGGTGCTTGGACTAGTAGTAACGACCAACTGAGCTAAATAGTCATCCAAATTATCAATAACGCGCTGTTGGTAATCTTTTAATTCCATGATTTTTATTCCTTAAAAGCGGGTTATATCGCGGGGTATTTTCTTGAAAATAACGCCGTATTTAGTCATAAACTCTTTAGTCAGCAAACACTTGTCGGCATAGATAATGGCAGTTTCCGGTTTGGCTGCACCAAATTTTAATGAATCGAGAAAATCCAGATCAAGACAGGTTACTTGGTTGGGTTCGTAATAGAATAGCCAAGCCGTGTCGCTATTGAGTCCTAAAAGGTAATGCGTGTAATCATTCGCTTGCAGTGTGCGGTTTTCAGTGGGAACGCCTTCGCTGTAAGCCACATAATCGCGTATCACTTCAACTCCTACTGACTCATTAAGAGTGTCATCCGGGTTAAAAATAGGCTCTCCCACTGTGTAGTAATCAAAACTGCCACCAAGTCCATCGACTTGTTTAACGCCTTCACCATAACCCGATATCACGCGGCGGACACGCTCTGCGGTGATGGTGTCGGCGTAGTCTTCCATTTCAATGAGGATAAAACGGCGATTGCCGCCGTCCTGGGCGTTAAGTTTTAGAACAGCGTGTGCAGTTGTACCACTACCTGCGAAGGAGTCGAGGATAAGGGAATTTTTATTAGTAGCAATCTGCAAAACCCTTTCAATTAGTGTGCTTGGTTTTGGTGTTGAAAAAACATCCTCACCGTAAACAGCACGAATTTCTTTTTTTGCAGCATCATTATGCCCCACTTCATCAAACCCCCAAATTGTTGTTGGCGGGATTGTTTCTTTTACTTCTGAAAGAAACCGCTTTAATGCGGGACGTTTATCTCCATCTTGCCCAAACCAGATGCGGTTATCGGCAATCAATTTCGCAAACTTTTCTTTTGTGAAACGCCAACTTGTTCCTGATGGTGGGAAAACCTCCCTCCCAGAAGGTAATGTCACAGCAAAATAGGCGTATTCCCGGTATTCATTGCGTAGTACGTCACCAGCTTTCCAAGAACCACGAGAATCATTATCCCTGTTTGTGTAACGGTCATGTTGTTTGTCGGTCTTGGGAAGATGGTTCATAGTGAACCGATCAATATTTTTTGCTACCACTAGCAAAAAGTCATGGCTTTGAGAAAATAGTCTTGAGTCTGATTTTGCTGCATACTTTTTTTGCCAGATAACATTTGTAACAAAATTCTGTCCTCCGAAAATCTCATCCATTAATAACTTTAATGTTGCCTGTTCATTATCATCAATCGATATAAAAATAACGCCATCCTTAGTCAATAAGCGATGTAGCAACTTCAATCGTGGGTACATCATGCACAACCACTTATCATGCCGCGATAAATCTTCGCCCTCCTTGCCGACTACCTGACCCAGCCATTTCCTGATTTTAGGATCGTTTACTGCATCGTTATAAAGCCATCCTTCATTACCCGTGTTATAAGGCGGATCTATGTAAATACAATTAACCTTACCCTCAAACTCAGGCAACAGACTTTTTAACGCCTCCAGATTATCGCCATGAATAATCCGGTTATCCGTGCTATTGGCGGGCGAATCGTCAGGCACGTCAAAACGGCTTTGCTGCTGCAAAACCTTAAACGGTACCTCATGATGGTGATTTACAACCTTGTCTTTTCCGACCCAGGTAAGTGTTGGCATGGGTGATTGTTCCCTGTGTTAAGCATTGATTATCAACAAGGTAAGCGCAAATAATCAGGGTTAAACCAGACACCGGCATAAGTCACTTAAATTGCTTTAATTTCTAAAAACTTATTCTACGTGATAATGCAAAAATAAAAACTGACATCCACATGCTTTTTAAAAATTAGCCTAAACTTTTATAAGATTGTCACGTTGCAAATAATGATTAATTAAAGCCGCTCTTATTACGCGGTAGAAAACTTAACAAGCGATACCAATAGGTTTTTATACACGGGATGCCAATTTTAAGTCGCGTTTGAACACTTTTTACGCTTGTAAATACCAAAATTGTGCCAATAATTACACCGTAATGGCCCCTAATCAAAGCGCTGTAAAAAGTCTTTAAGCCTTAACCATCAAGGCTTGCAGAGGGTACTATTTTATAAAACGCTGACACGTCACGGCATCAGGATTTTTACAACCGTAAAAAGGTCGCAAACTGCCGCTTTTATAATTAATACACGCGCAATGCAAACAAAACCGTCTGTTAACAGACAGATGACTGACCCTAACAGCCCATAAACAAGCTCTATTAAACCCACTACAAAAGGTAGCGCCATGCCCAAAGCTAATTTTATTCCTAACTCGGATCATGATTTTTTAATCTGGTTTGATCATTTCATTACCGGTTTAACGCCTGAGTACGAAACCGCAGAAGCTGATTTAAAAGCTTTAATTGCTGCCAGTGCAGACTTTAGAGCCAAATCAATCCATACTAACGATGCCGCCGCCGCTGCCAAACAATCCACCGCTGAAAAAAACAACAGCCGACAGCTAGCTGAAATCCTGATAAGAAGCGAGGTTCGCCGAATCAAGGCACGCTCGGTTTATACCGAAGCCCAAGGCTCACAACTGGGTATTGAAGGGCCGGAACATGATACCGACTTAAGTGACGCCAGTCCGAATATAACAGCCATCGATCAAACCGGCGGCAGGGTTGTTATAAACTTTACCAAATATGCCAGTGAAGGTATTAATATCTACTGCCAACGCAGCGATGATACTGATTGGCTATTACTGGGCAGGGCAACCCTCTCACCCTATATAGACAATCGACCGTTGTTGGCAATAGGTAAACCGGAACTGCGCCGCTATACCGCTATTTTCATGCTAAAGGACAAAGAAATTGGCAAGTTTAGCAATGATCTTGTTATCTCCTGCGCAC
>CAJAHC010000459.1 GCA_903939355.1 uncultured Methylococcaceae bacterium
CACATAAATATTTGACTTAGGTATTTCATTAATAATTTCGCGTAATGCTGAGTAATGTTGCCACTCTGCGTGTTCAACCCATCGGTCAAATGATACCGCGACTCCATGCCTCTTGATAACTTGATCATATCCAGATTGAAAATATGAAATGACATCACGTACAAAAAATAAAATTTTTAACTTAAAACCGAGCCGAACTGAAAGTTCATAAAGTGTTTTCCAATTACAGGCATTAAAATCAGCAAAAAATTCAGATGAACAGATTCCAATATTACAGTTTCCAAAATAGCTTAAAACCAAACTATCAATTTCATTATTGGATGTAGTAACTGACTTAATAACATGAAATAATAAAAGGCCATTACCGGCAGTTACCGTATTATAATCTTTAATATTAAGTCTATTCTCATAGGCATAACCAATACTCTCAAGCTTAGTCGCATTAAATTCAAGAAAATTTTGTATTGCACTTGAACCTGTTTTAGAACCGCCGGCATGGATAAATAAAGTTCTTTCAGTCATTTTATCGTTCTATTGATCGTTAATTAAAAACTTAGTGAAACACACAGATATTAATTTTAAATAATTCAATTTTTTACCCTGGGTGGCCACGCATAAGAAAAATCTTCTCGATCCAGTGTTAAATTTGGGCTATAAGCGGGGTCACTCATAAGTGCATTACCCCAACGTTTTTTCATATAACGCACTTCTTTACTAAAGTGCAGTTTTTTTTCTGGGGTATCATCAAAGCCGCGTGTTGCGGATTCATGATGGTAAAGTTCGGCATAAGGTGTCCAGATATTTCGGTATCCCGCATCCCGAACACGTAAACAAAAATCTATATCGTTAAATGCTATCGTTAGATTCTCTTCATCTAATCCTTCAACTTCTTGATAAATACTTTTCTTGATAATCAAACAAGCTGCGGTTACTGCTGACATCGTTTGAATGAGCTGTGCGCGTGAAAAATAGCCAGGTGCGTCTTTACGTAAATGCTTATGCGAATGTCCCGCTACACCACCAACCCCGATTACAACCCCACCATGCTGTAGCGTATCATTGGGATACCACAACCTAGCACCTACGCTACCTACGCCTGGCTGCATGGCTAAACTGACCATTTCTGTCAACCAATCAGGAGAAATGACTTCGATATCGTTATTAATTAAGCCGATATATTCGCCTCGTGCCTGCTTTACAGCATTATTATTTAATGCTGAAAAATTAAAAGGGCCCTCATCGCGAATAATCTTAATATGCTTATTCTCTGCAAGACTTTCAAAATAAGCCAATGTTTGTGGATCACATGAATTATTATCAACAATGATAATTTCGTAATTTTTATAAGTGGTTTTGGCAAAAATACTGTCAATACATTGTTTAATCAGTGCCAAGCCATTACGGGTGGGTATAATCAAACTAACCAACGGCTGCTTTATTGGCATTTTATAACTGGCTTTATACATGCCAAAATCTAATAACTGGACCTTTGCGGACACTTTAATTCTTGAAAAATGATCATTCAATGCTTTCTTACCCGCCAGCAACGCATAGTTTTTTTCACTACCTGCTTGTGCGGTACTACCTGGGTGACTGCGCCAATGGTATAGCACTCTAGGTATATGTATGATTTGCTGTGGCGTTAATTGTTCACTACAGCGTAGTGCCAAATCATAATCTTGTGCACCTTCCAAACCTTCTCTAAAACCACCCAGCTTTCTAACCAACGCGGTACTATAAGCACCTAGGTGACAAATCATGTTATGCGATAGAAAAAGATCAGGATTCCAATCGGGTTTAAAATAAGGATCATAACGCTTGCCTGCTTGATCAATCTTATCTTCATCTGAATAAATTAACCCAGCATTTGGATTACTC
>CAJAHC010000460.1 GCA_903939355.1 uncultured Methylococcaceae bacterium
CCCAGTTTTCTCAACAATCAAACCAACGGCCAGTATCCCAAGAATGGCATTAGGCAAACGGATCAGAATAATTAGCCCAATGAGGGACCCTAGTCCTAGAGCGTAATATATATCGTAATCCGAATTTGCCTCACGATAATGCTGAAGCAAAAGAGTAAACACAGCCACAACTGCAAATGAATAAATGTGGGAGAACGAGCCGTCATAGGTTGCGTAGTGAAACACATTTGTACCCAATACGACCATTAACAATACCATACACGACACGAAAGGACCGTGCCGACACCTGAGCATCTTTAATATAGCAACCATTCCAATGCCCAGATAAAAAATCCCTGCAATCACACTAGCAAGCTGGTAAGGCTCAGAATAGCCTGTACGTGGTAAATGTAATAGTTTGGCAAATATATCGGCGATTATAAAAAAAGGCGAACCCAATAACGCAGTGCCGGGTAGATATTTGGTTAACATTTTACCTGTGGCCGGGTTAACACCTAAACCATAGGCACTAGGTGACACACCAATTGGTGCATTAGTTAGTGCAGAGCGAAAAGACAGGTCATGATCAATAAAGATGGAGGAAAAATATGCGTAATAGCCATAGCCATCGGAGCCTATGGGTGGACCGTTCAAGCCCACATCGTACACATAGAAACAACAGGAAGCAGCAGCCACTATTACAAAGGAAATCATCAGAATGTTATATATATCTACCCCCATGCTGTGTTCTAAAGCTGTTTTTGAAGAAGCTAACTCCGGTTTTTTATGCGCTTTAAATATAAAATGATTCCTTGCTGCATAATTCCAGAAAAAGACAATTCCAGTTGCCATTACTTTAGCAATCAAGGGATCCAGCAATAAAAAGTCTATACACTGCCAAAGTATGAGTTGGTTAACAATTAAACCAATAAAGCTCACAAAAAATATGAGCATTATTTCTTTATGTTTTTTAAATCGTGCGCCACTGGTAAAAACATGTCTGATTGATAACAGGTAATTAACTAGTGTTGCCAAAACAAACCCAGTAATCCCTGATATAAACCAAGGCAGCTCAAGAACTTTTACAAATAGGGCGAAAACTAAAAAATCAACAAGTGCTGCAATCCCGCCAACAAAAAAATACTTGATGAATTTCATTTTGCGAAATGATATTTAACTATGCAATAAATCGCCCTTACCCCATCTCTCCAGCCTATTTTTTTGCCTTCATCATAAGTGCGACCATAATAAGAAATACCTACTTCATAAATCCGGATATCGTGAATTTTTGAAATTTTCGCGACTATTTCCGGCTCAAAGCCAAATCTATTCTCTTCAATAGCGATCCCTTGAATAATCTCACGCCTAAAAACCTTGTAACAAGTTTCCATATCGGTAAGATTGAGATTAGTAAACATGTTAGATAAGAGCGTCAAAAATCCATTGCCCACACTATGCCAAAAATAAAGTACACGATGCACATCACCCCCCGAAAACCGGGAGCCAAAAACTACGTCAGCTTTATTGTTTAATATGGGCTCAACAAGCCTTGAATACTCATTTGGATCATATTCCATATCAGCATCTTGAATGATAACAATATCCCCCGTAGCTGCCTGAATACCAGTACGTAAAGCGGCACCTTTACCTTGATTAACATCATGATAAAGAACTTGGCTAACACGGCCACTGCCTTCAATAGCATTTTTTAATTGGTCACGCGTACCATCAGTTGAATAATCATCAATGATAATAATTTCTTTATTGGGGTACGGTGAATTATTCACCGCATCAATAATTTGATCAATAGTTGCGATTTCGTTATAGCAGGGAATGATAATTGATAGTTTCATATGACTTTCTCAAAGTAAGTTATGGCTTTTTGAAGGCCGTCTATGAGTGCAACTTTAGGCTCCCAGTCTAATTCTTTTTTGGCTAGCGATATATCTGGTTGGCGCTGCTTCGGATCATCTTGTGGCAATGGCATAAAGACAATCTTTGATTTACTTTTAACTAAACTCAATACACATTCGGCAAGTTGGAGCATTGTAAACTCTCCAGGGTTCCCTATATTTACCGGCCCCGTAAAATCAGCAGGACTATTCATCAATTTAACCATGCCATCAATCAAATCATCGACATAACAAAAACTACGCGTTTGTGAACCATCACCATAAATAGTAATATCGTCACCTTTAAGGGCTTGAACGATAAAGTTACTGACAACACGTCCATCATTTGGATGCATACGCGGCCCATACGTATTAAAAATACGCATGACTTTGATTTCTAATTGGTACTGGCGCCAATAATCGAAAAATAAAGTTTCTGCACAGCGCTTACCCTCATCATAACAACTGCGTATACCAATCGGATTAACTCGCCCCCAATAACTTTCCAATTGTGGATGTACTTCAGGGTCACCATACACTTCTGATGTTGAAGCCTGCAAAATTCGGGCTTTAACCCGCTTTGCCAAACCTAACATATTGATTGCGCCATGCACCGATGTTTTTGTGGTTTGCACTGGATCAAATTGATAATGGATTGGACTTGCGGGACAAGCCAGATTGTAAATTTGATCCACCTCAACATAAAGTGGGAATGTCACATCATGGCGCATCACCTCAAAATACGGATTGCCCATTAAATGAGCAATATTCTGCTTAGACCCGGTAAAAAAATTATCCACACACAAAACATCATGACCATCACTTAGCAAGCGTTCGCATAAATGTGACCCAAGAAAACCAGCGCCGCCGGTAACTAGTATTTTTTTCATTAGACTTCCTTAATTTTTGAGTGTTTTGATAATTATTGAGGCATGAGAGGTATTATTATCTCTTGACTAGGCACAGTCATTCCAAGATTGTGAAACCATGCAATGCCTTCTTGAACCATTGAAACTTCAAGCAAATATTTCTCTGGGTTGTTCAGGTTGGGTTTACGGCCTTTCAATTATTTCTTCAATTGTAGCAGCCAGCAAATTTAGAAAAGCGCTCCTTCTAGCAGGAGATACAACAACGCAATCAAAATCGCCGAAAGACAAAAGTACCTGGCCTCTTTTTGGCGATGCTGGTTCTGCAACCGCCATCGAGTA
>CAJAHC010000461.1 GCA_903939355.1 uncultured Methylococcaceae bacterium
GAAGCTTATCAAAATCCTTATATTCTATCAGAGGTTGATAAGCGTTTTTATAATGAAAATAGGACTCCATCTTCACGTCATGACATTGTTCAGTTATTAATACCTTATATTCAGGATCAACTTAAAGCAGAAGGGCATCTGAATAGTGTGTCGCGGCATATTCTGGGGCTTTTTCATGGGGAGCCGGGCGCAAGAGGTTGGCGCAGATACATCAGCGAAAATGTGAGTCAACCAGGTGCTAATGAAAATGTAATACTGGAGGCTCTAAAATATACAATGCAATGATAATTGTTGGGTTTATGTGAGTTTTTATTGATGGCTTGGATAAACTCAAAATGTGGTCGCAATTTAACGGGTAGTGCTATAATTTCATATATTTTTTTATAAGTGAGAATGACAACATGGAAGAGCATTTTTCCAGAATTATTGAAGCAGTCGGTGAGGATTTAAATCGTGAAGGTTTGATTGATACGCCTAAGCGCGCAGCCAAAGCATTCAAGTTTCTTAATAACGGTTACGATAAGACCTTGGAAGAAGTGCTCAATGGCGCAATTTTTACTGCAGATACTGAAGATATGGTCATCGTTAAGGATATCGAATTATATTCATTATGTGAGCATCATTTGTTACCTTTTATTGGTAAATGTCATGTCGGTTATTTACCTCAAGGTAAAGTGTTAGGCTTATCAAAAGTAGCGCGAATTATTGATATGTACGCACGTCGATTACAAATACAAGAAAAACTCACCAAACAAATAGCGGATGCGATTGAGCTTTCAATCGGTGCCAGAGGTGTTGCGGTGGTTATCGAAGCCAAGCATTTATGCATGATGATGCGCGGTGTTGAAAAGCAAAATTCGGTAATGACCACTTCAGTTATGACCGGAGTTTTTCGTACTGAAATTAGCACTCGCTCAGAGTTTTTAAATTTGATTAACAGATAGGCTTTATGACGATTAAAAAAACAGCGGTATTATTGGCAAATCTTGGCTCGCCAACTGCGCCAACAACTAAGGCCGTTAGGCGCTTTTTGGCAGATTTTTTGTGGGATCCCCGTGTCGTTAATTTACCTCGTCCTTTATGGTGGATGATTCTAAATTTTTTTGTTTTGCCATTTAGGCCCAGTCGATCAGCTAAAGCTTATCGTAAAGTATGGCATGAGAAAGGCTCTCCTTTAACCTATTTAACCCAACAATTAACAGAGAAAGTTGATAGTAAACTGAGTGCCGATGGTATTGTCACGACCTATGCGATGCGTTACGGTGAGCCATCAATAGCGAACCGATTAAAAGAGTTTCAGAAAATCGGGGTCACTGATGTCATCGTTTTACCCTTATATCCACAGTATTCATCAACCACTACAGCATCTATTTATGATGATTTAGTTAAAGAACTTAATCAATGGCGACATCTACCAAGCTTTCATTTTATAAGTGATTACCATCAAAATAGTCACTACATTACAGCAGTTGCTGAATCTATTGAAAAAGCATGGCATCAGCAGGACAAAAATGAATTATTAATCATGTCGTTTCATGGCCTGCCTGAGGTGTTAACGAAATGGGGTGACCCTTATTTTCATCATTGCCATAAAACAGCCGCTTTGATTGCAGATAAACTCAACCTTAATGAAAAACAATGGATGATAGTTTTTCAGTCTCGGTTTGGTAAGGCAGAGTGGCTAAAACCTTATTGTGTAGATACATTGGAGGCACTTCCTGGACAGGGAGTTAAAACAGTTGATGTCGTGTGTCCAGGTTTTGCTGTTGATTGTTTGGAAACACTCGAAGAAATAGCAATGGAAAATAAAGCTATCTTTATGGAAGCAGGTGGAACAGCTTATCGATATATTTCTGCACTTAACGATTCAGACGAACACGTTAATGTTATAGTCAGTTTAATTGAACAAAAACTTTAACTTGCTATAGTAATAAAGCGGGCACGATAGTAATTGTTGTTTATATCTATGTTCTTCTTAAAACTGTAGTTTTTGACAGGCTCGATAACTAAAGAGTTAAAAATGATAAAAAAAACATTATTAGAAGGTTGGCAAGGTTTATGGCCCATCGTTAAATCTACTGTACCTTTAGCAACGGGCGAGGGTGTTATAGATCAAAGTGCTTTTAATACCATTGAAATCGATAAATTGTTTGATGCATTAAATAATGCGTCAATGACCATTGGCGAAGCTGTACAGTATCGATCTTTAACACAGCCCTTGGATAATTTGGACGAGATTAAGTTAAAACAAGATGCAGTTAAAGAAATACAAAGTAATCCTGCTTTAAAGGAGGGACTTGAAAATATTATAAAAACCGCAGCCAGCCGA
>CAJAHC010000462.1 GCA_903939355.1 uncultured Methylococcaceae bacterium
GAAAAGTAGCGGTTTGGGTGTAAAAGTAGTCAGTAAAGCGGTAATAGCGACTTGAGTGAGTTAATAGGGAAATAGTTGGCTGTAGTGGCCTCAGTGTTCCTTTATTGCAGGATGTTAATCAGGTTGTCTGTAATAACACCTTAACGGGCGCAGCGGGCAAACTGAGCGTGATCATAGTAAAGAAGCGAACGCGGCTCATTAATACCTCGCAGGTGTGCAAGAAGGATAATAAAACACTCATAAAACAGTCATAAAACAACCTGAAAGGTATTTTGACTGTGAAAAACAGAGTAGACAGAATAAGAGCCGTAAGTTGAATGTTTGTGTTGTAGTGGTAATTTTTGAACCCTAAAACAAACTTGCCAGCTTGAGTGAATAAGATTGTACGACTATTAATTACAGCAGATGAAAATGGCTTGATGATGAGAATTACCTGACCGCCACCGTGTACTCTAGTTATTACTGACAATGGGTAGGTACTGAACGAAATCCGACTGATAAGTTTTAACTGAGGTGACTCATGGAACTGGACCGGACAAAATGCTTTAAACAAGGCGGTTATGACCTGGCCAACAGTAAAGTAATCGTACAGTTTAGTGATTTGTCAGTGTATGAGTATCAAGGCTTGACCCTTAACCAATGGCTGGAATGGAAAGAGAGTTATCCACGCGGCAGTTATTTTAATCATCATTACCGCTATTCTGGCATACAGTTCAGACGCCTTAACGCCTGGCGGACAGTCTTTTTTTTACCTTCATTGAATCTTGAAAAATCGTTCATAGCGACATCATTGAGCTGCAGCATACAACGGAATGATCAGCTTCACGGCTGAATAGCGACACTTGTGCCATCCCGCGTCCAGTGATTACAAGCCCAGTCTAAGTCAGCATAAAACCTACCAGCACTTAACAGCGTGCTGAAAGCTTTTACACTTCCAAGGTGGCTCTGCACTGAATTGCTATGGCCAGCAAAACAGCGGCAGAAAAGCACAGCCCCTGTTTTTAGTCGCTGTCTTGGATGTCTGTACTGCGACTGTCTCAGTGGGCTCGGATTCTCGCCCACGGCCTCGCTTCGCCTTAGGCCATGCTCACCTGACGGTTCGCCCGCCGCCTCCCCCGCCCACCAAACGGCCCCCTAGCAATGCCTTACCCCTCTCGGCATCGATTGAGGCCTTAACCGGCCTTACTTCGTTCCTGCCGGCTCAAAAAACGGGCCGCTTGGCATCGGCGGGTCGCGTCGGTTCTGGCCTTGCGGCCAGGCACGTTGCGTGGTTGGTTTACCGCGCTACGCGCGCCAAACACCACACGTTCGCAAAATACCGCGCCTGAAGCTCACAAACACTTATCCACATTTGTTGTGGATAACCATGAGGGCAATTCCCTATCCTTAACCGCCATCTTACAAACAACAGGGTCTTGCCTTACATTGTCGTTTTATTGGTCAGCTTGTAAAAGGCAAAAATAAAACGCTGCAAAACCAAAGCGAACCCAAAGCGCGTTGCTTGAGTTTTAATCTAAGCAGTTAAATCAAACGGGTACTTTTTATAACTCACTTCGTCTGCGCCTCCCGCTCAAACAAAGGAGCGCGGCCCTGCATTAACATGCCAAGATACATAATACGTCGGCATTATACGCAATGTGGGTAGCTGAAAAGCGTGCTACCCACAGTTCGTATAAATCGTATTATGCAAAATGGCATTTGTAATGCTTGTTCGCGGGTTAGCTTTAAATGGGGTTTCCATCCCCAAACCCTAGGGTGGCCTTTTTGCTTTCAGCTTCACTGTTTTATAACCTTGCATCCTTGCAAGCCAAACCTCCCTGTTTGGATCGTTTATTAGTTTAAATAAACTCACTTCCGGCTTCGCCTACCGCTCAAACAGCAGCCTTTTTTAACTGGTATTAATTGCCATAACCGCCTATTACAACCCTTAACAAGTCAGCTAAAAAAATAATTAGCCTGTTGACTAATATTTGGGCTAAGATTGCGAATGAACCACATCAAACCGGAGTAGTCATAATGGCAACCGAAGCATTCACTATCAGAGCCGAATCAGAAATCGTTCATAAACTGGATAGCTTGGCCGGATCACTGGACAGATCACGTAATTATCTGGTTAATCAAGCTATAAAAGCCTATCTACAAGCCAACGCTCCCGCTTGTGACAAGATCAATCAAGGCATAGCCGCAGCAGATCGTGGCGAAGTTATTGCCCATGACGATGTCATGCGTGAAATGGAAGACTTGATCGCTAGTAAAGCCCAAGGGCGTGCATGAAAATAGTCTGGTCCGAACCAGCTCGTCAAGATTTACGCGATATATTTACTTACATAGCCGAAGACAATCCCAATGCCGCACGAACGCTGCTTAACGAAATAAAAGAGTGTGCTGTTTTACTTCAAGATAATCCTCTATTAGGTCGCTTGGGACGTATTGAAGATACCCGCGAATTAGTGCTGACCGGCACAAGCTTCATCTTACCCTACCGCGTAAAAGACCTACAAATACAAATCTTGGCGGTATTGCATGGCGCAAAACAATGGCCGGAAAGTTTTACATCTATCCCCGAGAGCCACTAAATGTCAATCCAAGAAGCCACCGCCCGCATCAAAAGCATCTGGATAAAACCAATCTGTCTCATAAAATGATTACCTCATTCCATGCAAAATATTTTGCGCATGAACTCACCAGGCAGCATGGAGCCAACGATGTCGGCCGTCTGTCACAATCGCTATTTGATGCCAGTGTCGATCTAAATCCTCATCAAATTGAAGCGGCATTATTCGCTTTAAGATCCCCGCTATCTAAAGGTGTATTGCTGGCCGATGAAGTAGGCTTGGGCAAAACCATTGAAGCAGGAATTGTCTTGTGTCAGTATTGGTCTGAGCGTAAACGACGCTTATTGGTTATTTGCCCCGCCTCTTTACGCAAACAATGGGCGCTGGAGTTGGAAGAAAAATTCAATTTGCCAGCAGTCGTTCTCGATGCCAAAACCTGGCGTGATACTATAAAAAAAGGGCAATCTCCGCTTAACCAAAAAGCCATTATCATCCTGTCGTATCACTATGCCAACCGGATGCGTGAAGAACTAAAAGTTATTGACTGGAATTTGGTGGTGATCGATGAAGCACATAAGCTACGTAACGCCTACCGAGAAAGTAATAAAATTGGACAAGGTTTACGCTGGGCACTGGAAGATTGCCGAAAGTTGCTACTGACAGCGACGCCCCTACAAAACTCATTACTGGAGTTATATGGTCTTTCCACTTTAATAGACGAACATTTGTTTGGTGATCTCAATGCCTTTCGCAGTCAATATGTTTCACAAGGCGGCGACATGGAAGGCTTGCGGCAGCGCTTATCAGGTTTCTGTCGGCGTACCTTACGTAATCAAGTTACGGAGTATATCCGTTACACCGAACGACATGCCCTCACCCAACCATTTAGTCCTACCGATGACGAACACCGACTCTATGAAGCAGTCAGTGCCTTTTTATTACGCCCGAATAGCTATGCCATCCCACATCGCCAACGACATCTGACCGAACTGATACTACGCAAACTTTTAGCCTCGTCTTCTGTGGCAATTGCCGGTACGCTTGAGACCATGAAGCTTAGGCTGGTAGCCTTGCAAGCGGATAAAATCCAAGATGATCCAGACTTTGCCGAGCAACTGATCAACGATGAAGACATTGAAAACGATTTACTCGATGAAATTCTGGATAGTGAGTCACCAATAGAAAGTGAAAATTCATCCCCAACTACTATCGATCGCAAGCAAATAAAAGAAGAAATTGACTTGCTAGAACAATTAGCCACTTGGGCACGAAGTATTGGTACCGACACTAAAACACGCAGCTTACTGAGCGCCCTGGAAATTGGGTTTCAGCAAATGGAGACCACAGGCGCACAACGTAAGGCGCTTATCTTCACTGAATCACGCCGTACTCAGGTTTATCTAAAGGACTATCTGGAAGCCAATGGTTATGCCGACCAAATTGTTCAATTCAGCGGCACCAATAATAGTCCGGAAGCCACCGCTATTTATGAAAACTGGTTATCGGCAAATCAAGGCACTGGCCGTATTGCAGGTTCCAGAGACATCGATATTCGCACCGCCTTGATTGAACATTTCCGCGATCAAGCCAGCATTATGATTGCCACTGAAGCAGCAGCGGAAGGTGTGAACATCCAGTTTTGTTCCTTAGTCATTAACTATGACTTACCTTGGAACCCCCAACGAGTTGAACAACGCATAGGTCGTTGTCATCGTTACGGCCAGCAACATGATGTCGTTGTCGTTAACTTCCTTAACGAGCGTAATGATGCCGACCGCCGCGTACTGGAATTGCTAACTGAAAAATTCAACTTGTTTAATGGTGTTTTTGGTGCGTCCGATGATGTACTGGGCAGTATTGAATCCGGCGTAGATTTTGAAAAGCGTATTCTGTCTATCTACCAAGAATGCCGCACCCCCGCAGAAATTGATGCAGCCTTTAAGGCACTGCAAACGGAAATGGATAAACTTATCCAGATTCGCATGACTGACACACGGAAAATGTTGCTCGAAAATTTTGATGAAGATGTACATGAACGCTTGCGTATCCAATTAAGCGACACCAAAGCACAACTTGACCGCTTCAGTAAACGCTTCTGGTCACTGTCTCACTTCATGCTAAATGAACGCGCACACTTCGACGATGATGCTTTGGCCTTTGACCTGACCAAGCCACCGTTACAGACGATTAATGCCGGTCGTTATCACTTGATATCCAAATCAACGCCCAACGCAAATAAGCTCCAAGCCTCAGAAACAGGCGAAGCAATGCGTGCAGAGTACGGTGTATTTCTTTATCGACTTTCGCACCCCTTAGGTGAATTTGTCATCGATCAAGCCAAAGCACTGGACACGCCACCGGCACGCCTCGTTTTTAATGTCAGCCAGCATCCGACTCGCCTGCATGTCATAGAAGCACTGCGCGGCAAACACGGTTATTTAACTTTACAAACACTGGCAATAGAAAGCTATGAACGTGAAGAACACCTGCTTTTTTCAGCGGTTGATAGCCAAGGCTTGCCCCTGGAGCAAGAAACCTGTGAAAAGCTGTTTAACTGTGTTGCCGAGAACGCCGGTTTAGCCGACATACCTGAAGCGATTACTAGGCGCTTGGCCGCCGAAGCACAGCGACACACTCAAGCCACCATCAGTCAATCCTTGGAAGCCAATAACAAGCACTTTAACGAAGCGCGTGAAAAGCTTGAAAAATGGGCCGATGACTTGGTACTGGCGGCTGAAAAAGCACTCAAAGACACTAAAGAACAAATTAAAATCCTGCAACGACAAGCCCGGCTTGCCATCCATCTTGACGAACAGCATGATCTCCAACAAAAGATACAAAAAATGGAAAAACAGCAACGTCGCCAACGACAAGAGATTTTTCAGGTTGAAGATAGTATCATCGAAAAGCGTGATGACTTGATAGAAGCTTTGGAGAGACGTCTTACCCAAAAAACCGAAGCCGAACGGTTATTTACTATAGAATGGGCAGTAATTTGAAGCCCTTTTCGGATAAAAAAATAAACCCCTGATAGGTAAACACTATGCCGACGGTAAAAGAACAAATGTTTGAGGTCATTAACAACCAGCCCTTAGATGCCTCCTATGACGAAATATTACGCGAACTTGCCTTTGAGCGCATGGTTAACCGTGGCCTTGAAGACTCCCGCAAAAACAAAACATTGAGCAACGATGAAATCGAACAGCGCATTCAATCATGGCAATCCTGAATTGGACTTACGAAGCCGAACGATGGCTACATGAGATTCATACCTACATCGCAATTGATAGCCCTAAATCTGCAAACCAAGTAATTGCCGGTATTTATAAAAAAGCACAATTGCTTAAAGATTTTCCGGAAATCGGTTATCAATACCGAACCGAACCGGAAGGTGACATTCGTATTCTGCTCTATGGGCATTACCGCATAGCTTATCTGATAAAATCCCAACAAAAGATCGACATTTTGGGTGTATTCCATGGTGCCATGGCTATTGAAAACTACCTTATGTAATTTGTAGGTTTTTGACATTGACAGCACATAAAACCTAACATCAAATAAATCCCCGTAACACACAAACGGAACAGCTATGAGCACCACTGATAAAAACCGCAACCGCCTAATCGCTTTATTAAAAGAACTCTTCCAGTTAGATCAGCCTGAGCTGGATTTTGGTCTTTACAAAATCATGCATGCCAAGAGCGTTCAAATCACAAAGTTTCTGGAAAGCGATCTGCTCAAGGAAATTGAACTGGCTTTTGGACAGTTTGACGAACATTGTGCCGCTGTAGCCAAAGCCAACTATGAAGAAGCCATCGAGCAAGCCAAAAAGTTTGGCGCACCCAATCCCGAAGAAACCGAAGGTGTTAAAGAAGCCAAAAGTGCTTACGAAAATGCAAAAGACAGTGGCAATGCTGAAAGCGAAATTTATGATCATCTATACCGCTTTTTTGAGCGTTATTACGACAGCGGTGACTTTATGTCACGGCGTTATTATGCCCGTGAAAGTGACAGTCGCGCCGCACCCTACTCGGTTAGATC
>CAJAHC010000463.1 GCA_903939355.1 uncultured Methylococcaceae bacterium
AGATGATTTTGCCGAAATACCACCACCAAAATTCAAACGCTTAGTTGCCGGTGAAGAAGTACGTCTGCGTGGCTCTTATGTGATTAGATGTAATGGAGTAATCAAGAATGCTGAAGGCGCTATTATTGAATTACGTTGTACTTATGATGCTGACACTTTAGGAAAAAATCCTGAAGGTCGTAAAGTAAAAGGTGTTATTCATTGGGTTTCTGAACAGCAGTCACATCCAGCCGAGGTGAGATTGTATGATCGCTTGTTTAAAGTTCCTAATCCGGATAATGAAGAAAACTTTCTAAATGCTATTAATACGAATTCACTTGAAGTGCTTACCAATTGTCGGGTAGAAGCTAGTTTATTAGATGCACAGCCTGAAAATCGCTTTCAATTTGAAAGAACCGGTTATTTTTGCCTAGATGTAATTGATAGTGTTAACGGCAAGCTGGTTTTTAACCGTACAGTTACCTTACGAGAGGGTGGTTGGGGAAAAGATTAGATAATGTTGACAAAAAGTAAAGACAAGGTTGGCATTTAGCTATTAAATATGCCCTATTTTTAAATACAGACTATGGAAAAAAACATGAATCAGCAAGACAGCATTAAACTCGTAGAAAGCTACTATGCAGCTTTTAATGGTGGTGATATGGACACTTTTTTAAACTTACTGACAGATGATGTTATTCATGACATTAATCAAGGTAAGCGTGAAGTTGGAAAAGAAGCTTTTACTCAGTTTATGGCGTGCATGAATTTTAACTACAAAGAACAACTGGTTGATATGGTCATTATGGCAACGCCAGACGGCAAACGCGCTTCGGCTGAGTTTGTGGTGCTGGGTGAATATATTAAAACTGATGAAGGGTTGCCTGCCGCAAATGGACAAAAATACCGCTTACCTGCGGGTGCTTTTTTTGAAATTCGTGATAACAAAGTGGCCAGGATTACCAATTATTACAACTTGCAAGATTGGATTGCCCAAGTCAGTCATTAATTTTATTGAGAGCGCTAGTTAGTTCATTTGATTCTTGGTGAAGCTTTAAAAATGGTGCTTGCAGAAATAAATTTAAGGTGAGATACTCGAAAATGAAGGGTTGAGTTTCATATTCGTTTATAGATTTTTTAATGTAATAGCCACTAAATTTTAATTTTTTTTAATCATAAAATCACAAATCGACTATGTTTGGTAATCAAGAGCCTGAATACAAACAATTACTCATTAATAATGAAGAATGGATTAAAGAAAAATTAGCTAAAGATCCTGATTATTTCGTTAAACATGCTCAAGGCCAAAAACCAGAGTTTTTATGGATTGGTTGTTCGGATAGTAGAGTGCCTCCGCATGAAATATGTAAAACTAAAAAAGGAATGATTTTTGAACAAAGAAACATTGCTAATATGGTGGTTCATACGGATTTAAATGTAATGAGCGTATTGCAATACGCTGTTGAAGTACTAAAGGTAAAGCATATAATCGTTTGTGGCCATTATGGTTGTGGTGGGGTTTTAGCGGCGATGACTAATAGCAATCATGGATTAGTGAATAAGTGGCTGTTAAATATTAAGGATATTTATGTTAAACATAAGTCAGAGTTAACATTAATAGATAATTTAAATTTACGTGCCGATCGATTGGTAGAACTTAATGTTATCGAACAAGTCCATAATTTAACGAAAACATCGATAGTCCAAAAAGCCTGGAAAGAACGACATTTAAATATACATGGATGGGTTTATGATATGAAGACCGGAAGAATTAAAGACATGGACGTGTTAAAAGATGAGATAACTGATATAGATGAAATATATTGGTATGAATAAATAAATTGATGTCTATAACTCTAAGATAAATATGGCATCTTTTTTAATAAAAGCTTAATGAATGAAATTTGGTTCGCATAATAAACATAACAATTTATAAATGACAAAAATTGATAATTTATCATCCCTAGGGAAGATACTGTGGCGGGTTTTTGGCAATTTCACGTGCGGCTAGAAATTGAGCGTAATAGTTGCGCGAGGCAAAGCCGAACGCAGGACCATCGTAAGTATTTACGATTGTAACAAAATTACGACCGACTTGATTTTGCGCTTTCTTCATGCCACCGATACCATGATTGTATGAGGTAATCGCACTAGCCCAGTCTCCCAGCTTTTTATAGGCATGGCTAAGGTAACGAGCCGCACCTGTGGCAGAAGCGAATGGGTCAAGGCGTTGATCAACTTTATTTCCTGCTGGCATGTAGGTTTTTGCAGCACCTTTTGTAAACTGCCACATGCCCACTGCTCCAGCAGATGATTTAGCTGCCGGTTGAAAAGACGATTCAACGTGAGGTAAATAGGCTAAATCTTCTGGTAAACCGGCATCACGGAATATTTTTCTAAATTGCCGATCGTAACGACGACTGATCTCCAGGCCTTGAATGAAACGTTCGCGAGTGCCACGTTGTGAACGCACGCGCTCGTTTGCACCAATCAACACAGTATTAAGTTCTCTGCCATTATTTTTTAGCTTAGCGATAATTTGTTTGTCGATATTATTCAAAGGTGCGTTGTAGCGCACCTTACTCTCTAAAACGCTTAATTGAACTTTCCAAAAATCTTTTCGTTTTTTAACTAGTTCTTTTTGTTCGCTAGTCAGACTTTCATCGACATTACCGGGTATTACCATTACTTCATAGATGACATCCATATGGCGGTCATCATGAATAGCTACCTCGGAGCGATGCCACACAGTATAAGTTTTACGCCAGAATGCTACAGCGGGCTCGAGTTCTCCGGGGTTTTGAAAGCCGCCAAGAAGTGCGCCTGGTCTATAGGTGGTTTGAGGTGGAATCGATTGCGGGACAGGATTAATTGGGCGCGCATTCGATAAATCAGGCTGCCCATTAGATGTGTTGTTGCTACAGCCATTCAAAAAACTTGCAATCATCAAAAAAAGTATAGCCCGCATCATAAATTGATTCATTTTTTAATTA
>CAJAHC010000464.1 GCA_903939355.1 uncultured Methylococcaceae bacterium
TCTTATGCTTCAGAACACCATAGCGGCCATGGTGCTACCAATAATGGTGGCAGCAGCAGTGGCAGTGCAAATTCTTGCGGCAAACCTAACCTGGGCAAATTTTTACCACCACACCTTGCAACAGTCTCACCTGGATCAGAATTTTCTTTTTTGGTTTTCAATATAGATAATCCCGAACAAGTTGCTGTTACTGTTAAGAATATCCCCATTGAAATGACAGCAGAATTTAAAGATCCTTATTATCTGCTTAAAGGAAAAATACCAACGTCTCTAGTTAATACGGCGGCCAGGATTAACATTAAAGTATCAGCAAAATCAGCTCATTGTGAGGCAGAAGCTGGATGGTTATTAAAAATAGCCGACAAATAGGCACTCTATCGATCAATTTGTTATCGGCTTTGCCAACATCCACCTTGGTAAAGTTAATGATTTTGTTAGTGTTTCATTATAAAAAATAGTGCATTAAATAATTTTCTTACGCTATTTAATAAGTTGGCACAGATAATCAAAAACATAGGTACTCCACCATAATTTGGTGGATTGCTTTTGAAATAGTCATCACGCACTTTGATAAAGTATTTTAAAAAACTAATTACTCTTCTTTTCCAATGCTTAGCTACCGACACTCATTTCATGCAGGCAATTTTGCTGATGTGTTAAAACATATCGTATTGATTAAAATACTCGAACATCTGTGTAAAAAAGATAAACCCTTCTGTTGCATTGATACCCATGCTGGCCCTGGCAAATACCAACTTAATAGTGACTTCGCCCTAAAAAACAAAGAATTTGAAAATGGTATTGGCCGATTATGGCAACAAGAAGATCTACCTGATGGCCTTGCCTCTTATATCAATGTCCTTAAACACTTTAATACTAAAGGTCAATTAAACTGCTACCCCGGTTCGCCCCTAATTATCAGGCATTTTTTACGCAACCGTGACCGCTTATTTTTACATGAGTTGCATTCAACAGAAATAGACTTATTAAATACAGTTATCGGAAATGATAGACGCATCAAAGTTGCTCATAGTGATGGTCTAAAAAATGCTGTTAGCTTATTACCGCCTGTGCAACATAGAGGTATTGTGCTTATTGATCCTTCTTATGAAATAAAAAGTGATTACCAACTAGTTGTCGATACCTTAATACAGATGTATAAACGCTTCCCTGCCGGTACCTATGCACTCTGGTATCCTGTAGTAGAGCGTCAGCGTAATCAGCAACTGGAACAAGCCATAAAAGCCAGTAGTCTTAAAAATGTACAGTTATTCGAGCTGGGCATAACGGCAGATACTCAAGAACATGGAATGACTGCCAGCGGCATGATTGTCATCAACCCACCTTGGGCTTTAGCAACAGAAATGCAACATACTTTACCTTGGTTGGCTCGAACATTAGGTCTTGATGGAACAGAACTGTACCGAATAGAAACATTGGTTAGCGAATAATTGCCCTCATTAGTGCTACCATACCAGTTGTAAACATTAGTTTTAAATAAAAAAGGTTACTCAATATGAAAAATATTATTGTAATGTCAGGCGATATTGGCAGCGGCAAATCCTCTGTGGCCACTGCGCTTAAACAGTTAACCAATTTTGACATCATCGGCACCGGCACCATACAACGCGCCATAGCCACTAAGCGCGGTTTAACAACGCTTGAGCTCAACAAATTTTCGCAAACTGATCGCAGCATTGATGACGAAATTGACTCTTACGTCATTGAACTGGGCAAAACACAAGATAATTTAATACTCGATTCCAGATTGGCCTGGCACTTTATTCCCGCTGCCTTTAAAGTATTTTTATCTGTTGACCCAGTAGTGGGGGCCAAACGGGTATTTAATGCCTCACGCAATGATGAAAAAAATCCTTCGCTGGACGTAACCTTACAAAACAATCTAAAACGCCAAGCCATAGAAGACCAACGATTCAATCAGCTTTACAATATACGCTTTAGAAAGTATGGCAATTATGACTTGATCATAGACACTTCCTACACCTCACCAGAAACCATTGCCAAAAAAATAAAAGACTGTTTTGATGCTTGGTCAAAACAGCAATTTTTTTCACAGCTATGGGTAGCACCCAAAAAACTATTGCCTACCCAATCCATAAAAGAACTTATACCCGATGGTTCAGAAGAGGAGCAATCTGTAAACGTTTTTGTATGTAACGGCTTTATTTACATCAAAGAAGGTCATCTTCAAACCTTGGCTGCACAGAAAGCAGGTGTAGATCTAATGCCAGCAAAAATTTTAACCGAAGATCCCGATGCTGAATTAAGCCCTGGGCTTACTGCCAGAAAGCTTGCCGAAAATGTTTCCATAGCAATGCTCTATAAATGGGAAGAAGCACTGAATTTCGAATACACCATCTACCCTTAAACAAACACAGTTTTAACCCCCTGACTTTATAAGTCAGCAAGTATAACCAAAGCCTCAGAAAGTGTAGATACACCGAGAATTTCAAGACCTTTAATGGCTGTTTTTGGAACATTGGCTTTGGGAATGACGGCTTTTTTAAAGCCATGTTTTGCGGCATCGTTTAATCGTGCATGACCATTGGCAACGGGTCTTATTTCACCACTTAAACCAATTTCTCCAAAAAAGAACACATCATGCGGGATAACTTTGTCTTTTAAACTGGAAACAACGCCGACCACAATCGCTAAATCAGAACTGGTTTCTGTGACTTTAATACCGCCTACGACGTTGGCATAAATTTCATCTTGCGCGGTAAAAATACCCCCGTGGCGATAAAGCACTGCCAGCAACATGGCCAGCCGATTTTGATCAAAGCCGACGGCCAACCGTCTTGGATTGCCATACTGACATTCTGTCACCAAAGCTTGAATTTCAACTAACAATGGCCTGGTGCCTTCCCATAATACGGTAACGACACTCCCGGATGAGGGCTTTTCTGCCCTGTTCAAGAACATCGCCGACGGATTTTTAACTTCTTTTAAACCCGTACTGTCCATGGCAAAAAACCCCAGCTCGCCAACGCTGCCAAAACGATTTTTATCCGCCCTTAAAACCCTAAACCGTGAGTCATCGGTTGAGCCCAACATGACTTGGGTATCGACAATATGACTTAAGGTCATGGGTCCTGCCAAAGATTGATCTTTGGTGACATGCCCCACCATAAAAATGGAAACGTGATGCTTTTTTGCATATTGTGTCAAATAACTCGCTGACTCCCTGACTTGAGACACTGAACCGGGCGCTGAATCGGTATCTTGTGTATGCATTACCTGAATGGAATCGATTACCAGAATGTGTGGCTTTATTTCATCCAAGATATCACAAATGCGCTGTACGGAGGTTTCCATCAACATCATGATTTTATCGGCAGGTAGCTTTAAGCGCAGCGCTCTTTCAGCAATCTGTTGCATCGATTCTTCACCTGAAACGTAGAGTACCGTAATATTTCTATCGGCAATATTAGCAATGGCCTGTAATAATAAGGTGCTTTTTCCTGCCCCCGGTGCACCGCCAATTAATACGACACTGCCTCTAACAATACCGCCACCCAACACACGATCAAACTCCGAAATGCCGGTAGAAATACGCTCAGCTTGGGATAAGTTTACCTCAGCCAATAATTTTACTTCTGATCGACTCCCGGCATAACCGGCGCGATTATTTCGTTCCGTACCGGCGGAACCTAACCTGACCTCTTTAATGGTATTCCATTCGCCACAACTGGTACACTGACCACCCCAACGCGGATAATCAGCGCCACATTGATCGCAAACAAACGCTGTTTTGATTTTTTTACTCATGGCTTGATTAATCGTATCAGAATTAACTTAACAAAATTCTATTCTAACCCATTAACTCTTATTTTTAGTTTTGCGAACTTTTATTCAGCGAGGGCTCAGCTTTAAATGACAGATGTTTTTGAAAATAAAAAGCCACATTGACCAAAGCGATCATCACCGGCACTTCAATTAATGGCCCGATAACTGCAGCAAATGCTTCATCACTGTTAATGCCAAATACGGCAACCGCAACTGCAATGGCCAGTTCAAAATTGTTACTGGCTGCCGTAAACGCGAGCGTGGTCGTTTTTTCATAATTGGCACCTATCGCTTTACCCATCATAAAGCTAATCAAAAACATCACCACAAAATAAATCAACATCGGCGTTGCAATCCGCACTACATCTAAAGGTAGTTGCACAATTAAATGTCCTTTTAACGAGAACATAACCACGATGGTAAACAACAAAGCTATTAAGGTCAACGGACTGATTTTTGGAATAAAGCTCTGCTGATACCAGTCGTTACCTTTGGCCCGGATCAAAAAGAAACGCGTCAAAAATCCGGCGATAAACGGCACACCTAAATAAATAAAGACACTTTTAGCTATCTCGCTGATGGTAATATCTACTGTACCCGCCTGCAATCCAAACAGTGGTGGTAATACGGTAATAAACAACCAAGCATAAACGCTGTAAAACAACACCTGAAACAAGCTGTTAAAGGCAACCAGTCCGGCGGCATATTCGTTATCGCCTTTTGCCAAGTCATTCCACACTATCACCATAGCAATACACCGAGCCAGACCAATCAAGATCAAACCGTTCATGTAGGCCGGATAATCCCGCAAAAAGATAAGCGCCAAAGCAAACATTAATGCCGGACCGATCAGCCAATTTTGTAACAAAGAAACACTCAATAAGCGCCAATTACGAAACACATCACCGAGTTCTTCGTAATGCACTTTAGCTAACGGCGGGTACATCATGGCAATTAAACCAATGGCAATCGGAATATTGGTAGTGCCTAGAGAAACCAACGTGTTAAGCGTGTTTACTTCTATCGGAAAAACAAATCGGATAGCGACACCCAGTGCCATTGCACTAAAAATCCATAGGGTCAAATAACGATCAAGAAAAGACAAATGTTTTGATTGGGTCATTAGAATATCCTGTTAATAACTACTGGTAGCCATGTTATGTAAGCGCTCTTTTCCCACCGGCTCTTCTTTTAGTAAAGGCACGACAGCATAACGGTGCGAATGTAGGTTAGCGACAGCTGCAATTTCAGGTAATTCGTTAGTTGCGCGCTGGCGTAGTAAAGGTGAATGAACAGTCGCTGCAGCAATGCTGTTATTGATCACCCAGGCCCAAGGTTCAATACCTGCGCGGCGTAAATCAGCTTGCAAATTTGCCGATTCCATTACCGGTGTGGTTTCCGCTAACGTCACCAATAATACTTTAGTTTGCTTAGGGTCTTGCAACTGCATCATCGGTGTCAAAAAATGAACGTCAGAGTCAATCATTTGACGACTGACTTCACGATGATAAGCGCCAGTGGCATCCAATAATAATAAAGTGTGACCTGTAGGCGCAGTATCCATCACCACGAATTTTTTTCCGGCCTCACGAATGACCCTTGAAAAAGCCTGAAACACAGCAATTTCTTCCGTACAAGGTGAGCGTAGATCTTCTTCTAATAACGCCCTGCCCTGCGCATCAAGCTGAGTACCTTTGGTTGCTAAAATAGTTTGCCTATAATGTTCTGTTTCTGCCTGCGGATCAATTCGGCTGACCGTAAGATTTACCAAAGAACCCTTCAGGGTTTCACTTAAGTGTGCCGCCGGATCTGAAGTCGTCAGATGTACCGGCAAACCTCGCAAAGCAAGCTCTACCGCTACAGCTGCCGCCAACGTCGTTTTACCAACACCACCTTTACCCATCAACATAACCAAACCATGTCCGTCTTTGGCAATATCATCAACGAGATTCGACAAAGCGGGCACCTCAATAGCAAATGTCGTTACATCACTTTCAGTGTTTGTAATCTCGGTCGTGGTAAATAATTTTCGCAATGATGCCAAGCCGACCAAATTAAACGGTTTAAGCGCAATGCGATCACAGAGTAAAGACTTAAGGACTGTCGACATGGTTGCCATCGCGTTTTGTTCGCGAGCATAGATGGCTGTTGCAAGCGGATCTTGTTCAGCCTCTTCTTGCGGTAAGATACCATTAATAACCAGATACTGCTGCGACAAACCAATTGCCGCCAACTCTTCATGTGTTCTGGCAACCTCTCGTAAGGTGGCTTGTTGTGCACGTGTTACTAAGATCAAACGACTAAGCTGAGGATTGGCTAAAGCATCAACCGCCGCCTTATATTGACTGCGTTGTTTTGCCAAACCTGCCAATGGCCCCAGACAAGAAGCATCGCCTTTACCATCTTCCAGAAAGCCGCTCCATGCACCTGGCAATTGCAACAAGCGAATAGTATGACCTGTAGGAGCAGTATCAAACACAATATGATCGTAATCGGCCGTTAGTGCGGAGTCTATCAGCAAGGAAGTAAATTCATCAAAAGCGGCAATCTCAGTGGTGCAGGCACCAGACAATTGCTCTTCAATGCTTTTTACAACCGCCTCCGGTAAAATTCCTCGTACTGGTCCTACAATGCGATCTCGATAAATCTGTGCTGCGGCTTGGGGATCAATTTCCAAGGCGGCCAAATTAGGTACCGTTGAAATAACCGTTATTTGGTTACCGATGGTGACGCCAAATACCTGTCCAACATTAGAAGCAGGATCGGTACTAACCAATAATACTCGAAAACCGGCATCCGCTAATTGAACTGCTGTAGCACAAGCAACTGAAGTTTTACCGACGCCCCCTTTACCGGTGAAAAATAAAAAGCGCGGTGGTTGGTTAAGAAATTTCAGGTCAGTCATGTTAATACCTAATGCGTTTATTGCTGATTAACTGCAACTACTATTTCCACCACAACAATCTAAATTTGGTTTCTCTTCTACCAGAGCAATGCCTGTCCAACGGGATAGTTCGGCACGACTTGGATAACGTCCCGCCAAAGCAACCTCACCATCAACCAGAATCAAAGGTAATGCATCTGCACCGGAACGCTCAAGAAAAGCTCTTACAAGATTGTTTTCTGCAAACTCCATGGGTTGCTGTGCCAAATTGAAGCGCTCAATTTGAGCACCGTTTTGTTTAGCCCAATTTACATCAGCAGAAAAGCCAACTAATTCCTGATCAACATCCACACCACAAACGCCGGTACTGCAACATAAAGCAGGATCAAATACTTGAATACGGGACATACGCTCTCTCTTTAATAGTTAGGGTAACAAAGTACTGATACGATCCAATTCAATCTTTAATTGTTCGCGGTTGTTTTTTAACGCCTCCAGCGGCAGAGCCAGGAATTGCTCAATACGATAACGCAGGATGCCATAAGCCTTCATAAATGCAGCATCGATTTCTGCTTCTGACCCTTCCACATGCGCGGGATCTTCAACGCCCCAATGGCTACGAAGAACCGGACCCAGGTAGGTAGGACAAGTTTCATTAGCCGCATTACCACAGACACTCAGGACAATATCAGGTGTTACCGGCAAATCATTCCATGATTTGCTAAAGTAACCTTCTGTGGAGATACCTTCCCGTTCCAGCAAAGCCAAGGAACGTGGATGAACCTTTCCCGTAGGTTTACTTCCTGCGCTCAGCGCACGCCAGCCTTCAGGAGCAAGATGATTAAAAGTCGCTTCACCGAGGACAGAGCGACAAGAGTTTCCGGTACAAAGAAATAGTACATTCATAATTAATAACTCAATGATAGTTTATAAACTGACATTAGCTTTTACAACAATCTGACGCCAAATTACTTTCAAAACACTGCTCGGGATTACCTGTACAACATTCAGCGGTCAGATAAGCGATCAGTTCTTGCATGAGAGGAAGATTGGCGCGATAACGTTGATATCGCCCCTCTTGAATAACCCCCAACAAACCGGCCTGTGTCAGAGCTTTAAGATGGAAAGATAAATTGGTGGGCGGTAACGCTAATAGCGTTGCTATTTCCCCTGCGACCAAACCATCAGGCGCATTTTTAACTAATAATCGAAAGATATCGAGCCTAACACCTGAAGCCAGCGACTCGAATAATGTTGTTGCAAGTTTTTTTTCCATACAGCAACTATACAACAATTATTGAAATATTAAAATATTAATTCCGTTTAGCGACTCTCCCTTAAACTTCACATCCAAATTTAAGAGCCTCAGTAGGGTTTTATCCTGCATAATGGTTAATCAAAAAATGATCTGACAAAAACCCTCATGGACATTATATTTAAAGAATACTGTAAAGTGGTTTGGCAAAAGAAATGGTATTTTTTTATGGCGTTATTCGCCTTAGGTTGCTCGATGACACTGGATTTATCAGCTCCCGTTTATTATAAAAACATTGCCAACGAGTTGGCGTCACCTTACTCAGAAGCCACACTTTATTCGTTACTGGATAATTTAAAAACCATTGTATTTATTTACACCGGCGTATGGTTTTCTTGGCGCTTACTTGAAATAGCGATCATTCCGCTAGATGGTGGCGGTATTAATTTATTGGAAAAGCGCTGCTTTGATGTTCTTAAAAAACAAAAATACGCTTTTTTTGAGAACAGTTTTTCGGGGAGCTTAATTAAACAAGCCAATCGCTTCTCACGCTCTTTTGAAACCATTATGGACTGGTTTTTATTTCAGTTTTTCATGAATATTGTCGCCGTCATTATTTCCTTTACAATCTTTTACCAACAACAACCGGAGTTTGCCTATTACTTCCTGTTGTGGGTTAGTCTTTTTATTATCTGGAATATTTCCTTCTCACTCTGGAAGATGCGTTTTGATCAGGCAGTTGCTCAAGCGGATTCAATAGTGGGTGGTGTTTATTCAGATGCCATCAGCAATATTTTCATTGTCAAAAGCTTTGCCATGGAAGCCCGTGAACAAGCACACATCAATAAAGCATCAGATGTTGTTTATCAAAAGAAAAAAATAGCCTGGTTTTTTACCTTCGCCTCCTTCGCCGTCCAAGGCATCATGACCTTTGGCATTGAATTGTTATTGGTTTATTTAATGATTCAAAAATGGATACTCGGTCATTTTCAAGTAGGCGAATTTGTTTTATTTCAGTCCATTATGATTATTCTGATTCAACGCTTATGGGAATTCGGTCGTAATATAAGAACCTTGTTTACTGCCTTGGCTGATGCTTCGGAAATGGCAGAAGTTTTCAGGAAAATTGATATTGAGGAGGATGCAGTTGACGCACTCCCATTAACCATAAAAAAAGGCGCCATTAGTTTTAACCAACTCGGTTTTAACTATAACCAAGAAAACACTAGGCAAGCCCCTTTATTTAACGATTTTAATCTGACGATTAAAGCCGGTGAAAAAATTGCTTTAGTCGGACAATCCGGCTCGGGCAAATCAACCTTAACCAAATTACTCTTTCGTTTTCTTGATCCTCAACAAGGCTCAATCAGTTTTGATGGCGTTAATGCAAAGGCATTTACCTTAGAAGCCTTGCGCAAACAGATATCCATGGTACCGCAACAACCCGATCTCTTTCACCGTTCCATAAGGGATAACATTACCTTGGGCGCTAACATTTCAGAAACAGCCCTTATTGAAGTTGCCAAGAAATCCCGCAGTCTTGAATTCATCAATTGTTTGCCTGAGCAATTTGACACTATGGTAGGTGAACGGGGTGTGAAACTATCTGGCGGAGAAAGGCAACGCATTGCCATTGCCCGGGCTTTTCTCGAAGACGCACCCATCATAGTGTTAGATGAAGCAACCAGCGCCCTTGATTCACTCACTGAAAAACAACTACAACTTGCTATTTTTGAACTCATAAAAAATAAAACAGCCATTATTATCGCCCATCGGCTATCTACTATTTTGAGCATGGACAGGATTATCGTCTTAGAAAAAGGACGTATTATCGAACAAGGCTCTCATCAGCAATTATTGGCTAACAAAGGCAAATACTTCGCTATGTGGCAACATCAAAGCGGTAGTTTTCTGGTTGACTAATCCGTCTAATAATCCTATAGCGGCAACCTTATAAATAGTTACTTTTGTTTTTGGCAAATACAAATAAAACCACAACAAAATAAATGGCAAATACTGCGCCGTATTTATGACAAAAGTTAATTAGAAAAAAAACCATCCCTTAAAAATAAGCACCTAAAAAGCATTTTTTAAAATATAGTTGCTTTACCTAAGATATCTGTTGTTTTTTTTATCCAACACTATATATTGTGTCAATATTTTAAAAATACACTACATATAGATATTTATCCTTAAATCATCCGGGCACATAAGATGCTGATTTATGGTTACTTTCACTTATTTACTTTGACAACCAGGGACACTCCTCATGCCAGCACAACTTCATGTTATCCCCAATACCGTGACAGAAATCCCTTTTCAAGATGCCTCAATGGATATTTGGGATACTAAATATCGCTTAAAAAGCAAAGATGGTGTCGCCCTTGATGGTTCTATTGATGAGACCTATCAACGAGTTGCCAAAGCTCTCTCTGAAGTTGAAAAAGGTAGCAAAAAACAGGAGCAGTATTACGCAGAGTTTCTTTGGGCTTTACGCCAAGGCGTTATTCCCGCCGGACGAATTATTTCCAATGCTGGCGCTTTAGCTCATAAACCTGCCACATCAACCATTAACTGCACGGTATCGGGCACTATTGCCGACTCAATGGATGACATACTGGGGAAAGTACATGAAGCAGGTTTGACCCTTAAGGCAGGCTGTGGAATAGGTTATGAATTTTCAACCCTACGCCCCAAAGATGCTTATGTATCAGGTGCAGGCGCTTATACTTCAGGACCGCTGTCATTTATGGATATCTATGACAAGATGTGTTTTACCGTATCCTCTGCGGGTGGGCGGCGTGGCGCACAAATGGCTACATTTGATATTGGTCATCCTGATGTCGTTGATTTTATTCGCGCCAAACGTGAGAATGGCCGCTTACGACAATTTAATTTATCGCTATTAATTACCACTGAGTTTATGCAGGCAGTCAAAAATGACAAGCCTTGGCCATTATCATTTCCCGTTACCGAAAAAGAAGTCAAGCTAGACAATCTAGACTTAAAAAACAGCAGCCAAATCATCTGGCGCGAACTACCTGGCAAAGAAGGTTACGTTGTTAATGATGACGGGCTGATCGCTTGCAAAGTTGCCAAAACCATCCCAGCACGCAGATTATG
Organism: uncultured Methylococcaceae bacterium; assembly: GCA_903939355.1. Taxonomy (GTDB): domain Bacteria; phylum Pseudomonadota; class Gammaproteobacteria; order Methylococcales; family Methylomonadaceae; genus Methylobacter_C. The sequence goes on from CAJAHC010000464.1 coordinate 11,070, forward strand.
GGACATCATCATGAGTTCTACTTATGATTATGCAGAACCGGGCTTTATTCTTATCGACAAAGTCAATGAAATGAATAACAACTGGTTTTGTGAAAAAATTCGTGCGACTAATCCTTGTGGAGAACAGCCACTCCCCCCTTATGGCAGTTGCTTGTTAGGCTCAATCAACTTAACCCGTTTTGTCAAAAAACCCTTTACTAATGATGCCCATTTTGATTGGGACGCTTACCGCAAAACCATCAACATATTTACCCGAATGCTTGATAACGTCGTAGAAATCAATGGCTTGCCACTACCCCAACAGCGTGATGAAATTGTCAGTAAACGTCGCCATGGCATGGGTTATTTGGGGCTAGGCTCAACTGTTACGATGCTGGGCATGAAGTACGGCGATTCATCTTCCGTAGACTTTACCGAAGAAGTCACCAAAATTTTAGCTGTCGAAGGCTGGAAAGCTGCCTTATCACTTGCTCAAGAAAAAGGCCCTGCACCCATTATGTTGCAACAATTCATTGTCACCGGTGAAATGTTACACAAACGTCCCGAAATGATTACTGATGGATATAAAGTAGGTGACCAAGTACCAGGCAAACTTTTACTCGCAAAATATAGTCGCTATATGCAACAACTGGCTAAAGAAGAACCAGAACTGGTTGCCGAACTCATTGAAACCGGCGCACGATTTACTCATCACAGTTCTATTGCACCCACCGGCACTATATCTTTATCTTTAGCCAATAATGCCAGTAACGGTATTGAACCCAGTTTTGCACATCATTATTCACGCAATGTGATACGTGCCGGTAAAAAGTCAAAAGAAAAAATCGATGTATTTTCTTTTGAGTTATTAGCTTATCGGGAAATGGTCAATGCCAATGCTATGCCCTATAGTGACAATCCTGAACAAGCACTGCCGGACTACTTTATAGCTGCTGATGATGTGACGCCAAAACAACATGTTGATATTCAGGCCGCCGCGCAAAAATGGATAGATTCCTCCATCTCTAAAACGGCCAATGTACCAACCGATTTTCCTTATGAAGATTTTAAATCCATTTATGAATACGCTTACGACAAAGGCTTGAAAGGTTGTACCACCTTCCGCTTTAACCCTGAAGTGTTCCAAGGCGTCTTGGTTAAAGAATCGGATCTGGAAAACACGACTTATCAATTTACTCTTGAAGATGGTGAAGTGATTGAACTAAAAGGCAATGAAGACGTGGAATATGATGGTGAGACTCACAGTGCTGCCAATTTGTTTGATGCCTTAAAAGAAGGCTATTACGGTAAATTCTAACCTTCGCTAGGGCAATACCTCGAACCTGCCCCATTGCACCAAATCTATCAGGAAAAATATCATGGCATATGCAATTAACAAAAAAATTATTAGCTACAAAGTAGTTAACACTGAAGACAAAGCCATCGCCGAACAAGCCAAACTTGAGTCTCAAAAAACTCATCTGGAAAGTATGCATGAAAATGTAACCCGTCCGGAAATTCTTTATGGCTCAACTTACAAAATCAAAACCCCGCAATCAGAACATGCCTTGTATATCACAATCAATGACATGATCTTGAATATGGATACTGAGCACGAAGAACGACGTCCGTATGAGGTATTTATTAACTCCAAAAACATGGAGCATTTCCAGTGGGTGTTGGCGCTTACTCGCGTCATTTCAGCTGTCTTTAGAAAAGGTGGAGATGCTTGCTTTTTGGTGGAGGAACTTAAATCAGTTTTTGATCCCAAAGGGGGTTACTTCAAAAAAGGTGGCGTATTTATGCCTTCTTTAGTAGCTGAAATTGGCTGTACTATCGAACAGCATCTCAAGAAAATCGGTATGCTTCAAACCAATGATATGGATAATCATCAAAAACAATTCTTAAACGCCAAACGTAAAGAATTTGAAGCCATTCACAGTGATACATCAATACTAGATGAAACTGGCAGTTTTCCCGCTAAAGCTTTACTCTGTGGAAAATGCCAAACCAAAGCCCTAGTATTAATGGATGGCTGCATGACTTGCTTGAATTGTGGCGATAGTAAGTGTGGCTAAACCTCACATAACACCACTCAATTTTAGTTAATTTGTCGAATAAACACAGTAAAATCGGCACATAAAAAAGCCCCGTGAGAAGATTAAAACTTACGGGGCTTTTTTTAGAATGGCTGGAACAGAGAGTTAAATACCCCCCGTCAAACAAATTAATTTGGCATCAAAGGAAGCTTAGCACCAATAACGACATCGCCAGCACCTTGTAAAACACTTTCAACTTGCAAAGCACGCGCCGCAATTGTTTTTGTGGTTGCTTTGGCCAACGCAGCATAGTAATTTGCATCAAGTGAGACGCGTTTTTTACGAAAATCGATCATACGTTTTGCAATTTCGCCAGCCTTAGCATCTGTCATCTTATCAAGATTATTCAAATAATCGTCAATATTCGCCAAACGTTTATCATTTAAAGCCACCAACTTAGCGTTAAAAACATAATAAACATTCAAAAACTTCTTCTCTTGATCAGCATCCAACTTCAACGCTCTCTTGACGAAAGCTTCTTTATCCATTTCCAGTGCGAATCGAAACATTTCAAGTTCGTTGCCAGGAGAAGCTACTTTTGAAGACGTCTCTGGTGAAGGAGTTGCTGACGTGCTACTTACATCTTCAGCGTGAGTGATACCATTAACAGCAAAAAAACTAAAACTTGATACAGCAAGAATGAGTGCTAATTTTTTGTATTTCATAAATGACTCCAAAGTAAGAAAGTATTTTAAAACTGAACTGTAGCTGAAATGAGTAAATAAAGATACATTGAGGAGAACAATATAACTTGCCAACAAGATGTCTTTTGGAAAAAAGATACTATCCCTGTCCTGATATTTGACGCTGAATATACGTTTGTGCCAAAATCAAGCCTTTAAACTAACCGTTATCTAGGTACATTATCAATGAATTGGATTTACGACATTCCAACATGGGCATTAGGCTTGTTGATCATTGGACCAATCCTGTTAGTATCATCTACAGTACTCATCTTATGTCGAACTTGGATTTATGACAACTTTCGTCTCAGTAGCAATACAAATGACGGTGTAAACGGTTTTTTTTCTGCCATGGGAATGTTATACGGCTTATTGCTTAGCCTTGTTGCTGTGTCTACATGGCAAAATTTAGAATACGTAGATGGCCTTGCTAACAAAGAATCAACCGCGATTGTCGAGCTATATAGAGACGTAAGTACTTTAGAGGAACCCGCTAAGGACAAACTACATCAAGATCTAGAAGATTACCTGAATTATATAATTAACGTTGCTTGGCCAGGTCACAAACTGGGCAAGGTTCCTTCAGGTGGGACCGTTATACTCACTCATTTTATTGGGCGCTTATCTACCTACCATACCACTAATGTAGAACAGCAGATCTTCTTGGCTGAAGTCTTTACCGCCTATAATAGACTCATTGATGTTAGAAGGTTAAGAATGCATGCTGTCGCAGATACTGGAATAGGTCCGATTATCTGGACCGTAATTTTAGTAGGCGGCGCCTTGACTCTCTCAGGAGGTTTTCTTATACACTTGCCTACCTTAAAAGGACATCTATTTATGAATGGTCTTTTTTCTATATTATTAGGCCTTATGATATTTCTGTTAACTGCTATCGATCAACCATTTCGTGGCGAAATGGGTATATCTCCTAATGCTTATAGCACTACCTTGGCCGGACTAAAGGATCTTGATTTCAAAAACACCATGAGCATAGATGTCTCCAAATAAAAATACCGCAATAAATCAAACAAGATGAAGGTAAAAAGATGCTTAGGGGGATCAGAAAATACTGGAGCTTGAGAGTTTTAAACTCTGGTTCCCCTAGCAGGGCTAGGGGAACCAGAAGTCAGTGAGATATTCTATCTTTTTATTTTAACTACTTTTTCCAACTCTTCTTGGCTTAAATGGCGAACATTTTCGCCTTGAATCATGTAAACCAAATGTTCACAGATATAACAAGCGTGATCGCCGATTCTTTCCAAGGCACGGACTGTCCAAAGAACATCTAACGTCCGTGTTATATTTCTTGGATCTTCCATCATGCGGGTAATCAGTTGTCTGAGAACACTGTCATATTCACGATCAACCTTAATATCCAGTGAGGTAATTTCCGGCACTTTCTCTAAACTCATTCTTGCAAAAGCATCCAATGCATCATGCAACATACTCTTAACTAAGTTAGACATGTGCTCTAATTCATAATGAGGGAGTGTTTTTTCGCTACCTGATAATTTAATTGCCATTTCAGCAATATGTTCAGCCTTATCACCCACTCTTTCAATTTCATGAATAATTTTGATAACCGCAATCAATAACCTTAAGTCAAAAGCAGTAGGTTGCCGTAAAGCCAAAATTTGCGAACATTCATTATCTATCGACACTTCCAGCAAATCAACATCATTATCCTGTTTGATAACCTGTTCTGCCAGCTCCATATTACCTGTAGTATAGGCTTCAATTGCTTGTTCTATCTGGCGTTCAACCAAACCACCCATAATTAAAACTTTATTACGTATATCTTCCAATTCTTTATTAAACTGTTCGGATATGTGATGCCCAATTTTGCTGTTATCCATTGTCTACTCCTTATTAACCATAACGACCGGTAATGTAATCTTCTGTTTGTTTTTTTACTGGATTGGTAAATAATTCACTGGTGGTTCCCATCTCAATCAATTCACCCATATACATAAAAGCCGTATAATCGGAAACACGCGCAGCTTGTTGCATATTATGAGTAACGATAACTATCGTATATTTTTCTTTAAGCTCATTGATCAGCTCTTCAATCTTTAATGTTGAAATAGGATCTAAAGCAGAGGCTGGTTCATCTAACAGCAACACTTCTGGTTCAATTGCAATCGCTCGAGCAATAACTAATCTTTGTTGTTGCCCACCTGACATACCAAGTGCATTATCATTCAACCGATCTTTCATTTCATCCCAGAGCGCTGCTCCACGTAGAGAATTTTCAACCGTTTCTTCTAAGATGCGCTTATCATTAATACCTTGAATCCGAAGGCCGTAAGCCACATTTTCAAATATAGATTTAGGAAAAGGATTAGGCTTTTGAAATACCATGCCTACACGTCTTCTTAAAGCCGCTACATTAACTGCTTTATCATAGATATTTTCGCCATTAAGCAAAATTTTTCCATCGATTTTAGCGCTGTCAACGAGATCATTCATGCGATTAATACAACGTAATAACGTTGATTTTCCACAACCACTAGGGCCAATATAGGCTGTTACTTTTTTCTTGGACATTTCCATATTAATGTCATGTAATGCCTGCTTTTCACCGTAAAAAAGATTGAGATTTTCTACCTTGATGCAAGTTTCATTTGGCTCATTCCGACCGCCTTTACCGCGTAAAACAGAACTCATATCAATTGCGTGTGAACGTGCTTGTTGTTCTGACATTTATTTAACCTTCCAGTGCGCGATATTTTTCACGCAAATTATTTCTTATGACAATTGCGGCCAAATTTAGACCAATAATAACCAAAACTAACAATAAAGCAGTGGCATAAACTAAAGGTCTCGCTGCCTCAACATTGGGACTTTGAAAGCCAACATCATAAATATGAAAACCCAAATGCATAAATTTTCTATCCAAATGCAAAAATGGAAAATTTCCATCCAAAGGTAAGGTGGGTGCAAGCTTAACAACACCTACCAACATTAACGGGGCTACCTCTCCAGCAGCCCTTGCGACAGCCAATATCAAGCCAGTCATCATAGCCGGACTAGCCATTGGCAATACTGTTAGCCATAATGTTTCAAGCTTGGTAGCACCTAAAGCCAAACTACCTTCACGTATTGAGCTTGGAATTCTGGCCAAACCTTCTTCCGTGGATACAATAACAACGGGTAAGGTTAATAAAGCCAAAGTAATGGAAGCCCACAATAAACCTGGGGTACCAAAAACTGGAGCCGGCGCAGATTCTGGGAAAAATAATTGGTCAATATTACCGCCCAATATGTATACAAAGAAGCCTAAACCAAAAACACCATAAACAACAGATGGAACACCGGCAAGATTATTAACAGCGATTCTAATTAATCGTGTCGTAAAGCCCTGCTTGGCATACTCACGCAAGTACACCGCCGCAATAACACCAAATGGCGTGACAATCACCGACATCATCATAACCATCATAACCGTACCGAAAATTGCCGGAAAAATGCCGCCCTCAGTATTCGCTTCACGAGGATCATCGCTTAAAAACTCAACCACCTTGACGCCATAATGAGTTATTTTATCCAGTAAACTCATAGCATTAGGTTGAAATGCTCTCACTACTTTGAATAAGGGAATTTCCAGAGTTGCGCCACTTTCCGTCTTGGCAACAAGACTATCGCGTCTAATATTTTGATATAAGGTGGCTAACTGCGTTTGATACTGTTTATAGTCAACATCATAAGCAGCCTTTTCTGCAGCAATCTGCTGCTTTGCCGTTGCATCCCAATGATCTTCCAGTTCTAATTTTCGTTGTTTAAGCCTTAAACGTTCCAGACCATAATTAACCGCAGCAATTTCTTTTTTTTCTAAATGCGCTATTTCTTTAAAAAGGATTAGTGTTTTAGCTATCTTTTCCTGAAGCACTGGCCAAGCCTCTTTTTCAGAAGCAATAGTCTGCCCGTTTTCTTTAACTTCGACCAAGCGACCATAAAAATTACCCCATTCACGACGCTCCACGACCATCATGTCCAAAGGATCGCTATACTCTTTTACATTACGTTTCTCAATCCATGTGAAGTCAGCACCTGTCAAATCACGATTACCGGTTTTAATTAAATACTGAACCAAAGTCTCTTCATCATCTGCCATTTTATGACCAGTTGATTTAGCCATCTCAGCAGGCGTTACGCTGGTTTCGACTTGCTCACCAATAATTATCTTGGACGACCCATCTTCTTCTTGATAACTGTATTGAGTCACCTGTGACGGCCAAAAATGTCCCACCCCACGGACGGTAACCAACCCCAAAACACCAACTACCATGATCATACAAGTACTTACTGCCGCTGCATTGAGCCATATCCAAGGGGCTCCACTTTTAAACCATAACTTAATCATAATGAACTATATTTTTCGCGTAAGCGCTGACGTATAATTTCAGCTAACGTATTAAAAACAAAAGTAAACATGAACAATACCAAAGCAGCTAAAAACAATACCCGATAATGAGTACTATCTACCGCAGATTCAGGCATTTCCACAGCAATATTTGCAGCCAAGGTACGTAATCCCTGAAAAACACTCAAGTCCATAACAGGTGTATTCCCCGTTGCCATTAACACAATCATGGTTTCACCCACTGCCCTACCCAGACCAATCATAACAGCGGAAAAAATACCTGGACTAGCTGTCAATAACACGACTTTAATCATTGTTTGCCAAGGTGTAGCACCTAAAGCCAGGGAACCTACTGTTAAATGTTTAGGCACACTAAAAATAGCATCTTCTGCAATTGAAAAAATAGTTGGTATTACCGCGAACCCCATTGCTATACCAACAACCAACGCGTTGCGTTGATCATAGCCGATACCAAATTCCGTTTTAAACCAGTCGCGTAATGTGCCATGAAATAAGAAAGATTCCAAAGGGATACTGACTCTAAAAGCAAACCAAGCGCTTAATATAATAACCGGAACTAATATAGCCGACTCCCATCCATCGGGTATCGATTGTTTAATCGATCTAGGTAGATATTGCCAAGCATAAGCAAACAACATAACACTTAAGGGAACCAACATAAGTAAGGCAAATAAGCCCGCCAAATATTCTTCAATAATCGGCGCCAACCATAATCCTGCCAGAAATCCCAAAATAACGGTCGGTAGAGCACCCATTAATTCAATTGATGGCTTAACGTATTGACGCATTCGTGGCGTCATAAAATAAGCCGTATAAATAGCACCCATCAGCGCCAATGGCATTGCTACCAACATTGCATAAAAAGCAGCTTTTAGGGTGCCAAAAACTAGCGGAGTTAGACTGTATTTTGGTTCAAAATCACTGTTTGCAGACGATGACTGCCAAATATAATCAGGTTTTGGATAACTCTCATACCATACTTTTTGCCAGATCGACCGTAACGAAACTTCCGGATGTTCATTATCCACTTGCCAGAAACTTATTTTATTATTCCCAGACTGCACTATTACGGCATTAGCTCGTGGTGATATCGCTGCAGCTATTGCACCAGAACCATCACCTTGCTCTTTAATCATTTCTCTTTCAGACGTCGAATGATAAACACCTAAAGTACCATCGGCATCGACTGTCATAAAACCTTTTCGGCGTTGCTCTGCATTTATTGAAACTACAGCCTTATCTGAGACTTTAAAAACTCTTATTTTCTGCATAGTAAAGCCATTAGATTTCCCTCTGACCTTACTCCACTGTGAAACCAAACCGCTAGAATCCCCAATCAACAAAGAAAGATCAGCCGTTAAGAAGCTTACACTGGTAATTTTTTGTCCTGGCTCAATAATAGTTTGCTCTTGAGTCAGTTTAGGAGCATATTTATTGCTTATATTAAATAATGCTAACTGTCCATTAGTGCTTAATAAATAAAGATTTTTTTCTTTTTTATCAATTAAAATATCATTAACTTCAGCAGCAGAATAGTCTATAAGCGCATCTGTGCGTGTCATAGCCCCTTCCTCAGAGAACAATGATTTTTCTTTTTCAAAATGAGTAATATGTAGTTTATTGGCCGTTTTTGAAACAATTGTGCTCGCATTGTCACCCAAGGTAACGGCAATTTTCTCTAAAGCCTCTCCTGTCTCATTAATTACCAAAGGCGTTTCACCCATCGGATAAGTTAACAATGGTGTGATAAGACGAATGTTATTCGGGTAAGTGATTTTATATTGATATTTAACAATAACAGCCTTGCCATCAGACAATCCATAAATTAAAGCCCCTTCACTAATGGGACTACCTTGAGAAAAGCTCACGATTCTAGAGCCTTCAGGTATTTTGATAGTTTCCTTTAAAATAATTTTGCCCGTAGCAACGGCAAAAAATATAACTTGACCACTATCAGTAAATCGAGCAGCTACTTCATTTTGCTCTTCAATTCCCAGCAGTAGCGTTTTACCCGAGGCTAATTCAGGTACCTCATATTGATTAACTGATTGAGCTGTTGCTGAAATAAATAGGGGATAAACCACATATAGCAAGTAGAAAAAAATCAATGCGATCGCAAAGATCACACCAAGCCCACCTACAACAACGCCATAACGAGCCGTAGCATCTTTCAAAAGACGCCAACGCTCATGAACACCGCCAGTTGACAGCTTTAAGTGTGAAGAAGAATTAGTTGGTACGTTTATCTTTGACATGCAGGAGTTCTACAGTTGAAATGTGACCATGATAAAACAAAAATAAATAAAAAATTGGCCAAGATTATTAAATAAATCTTGGCCACATTTTTTTCAAATTAACCTAGACAAAAAAGAGAGAATAAAGTTAATTCAGAACAACATCCCTATCTATGCATCCTTGCACAACAACTAAAACCCTTTTTTATCACATCCATATCGATTAACTATTTGAGCGTAGCTATTACTTTTTTAACAACTCCGGCAGGTAATGGAATATAACCGTCTTTTATTACAACTTCTTGACCAGCCTTTGATAAAACCATTTTCATGAACTCATTTTCCAATGGCGGTAAAGGCGCATTTGGTTTTTTATTTACATAAACATATAAATATCTTGTCAATGGATAAGTACCGTTAATTGCATTTTCAGTCGTTGGCACAATAAAAGGTTCGCCTTCTTTTTTAGCCAAAGGCACCATACGAACACCCGATGTTGTGTAACCCATACCAGAATAACCAATGCCATTCTTTGATGTTGTTACCGACTGAACTACAGATGCTGATCCTGGCTGTTCATTTACATTACTTTTAAAATCACCTTTACATAAAGCGTTTTCTTTAAAATAGCCATAGGTACCTGAAACTGAGTTACGTCCGTATAATTGAATACTTTTCGAACCCCATACAGCAACGCCCGCGTCACCCCATGTTTCGATATCATTTGCATAACCACAATTAAGCGTTGATGAGAATATTGCATCAACTTGAGGAATGGTCAAGCCTTTAATGGGGTTATCTTTATTGACCATTACCGCTAGCGCATCAATTGCAACTGGCACAGCAGTCGGTTTGTACCCGTGTTTATCTTCGAAAGCTTCAAGCTCATCATCTTTCATCTCGCGACTCATCGGTCCAAGATTAGACGTACCCTCTGTTAATGCAGGTGGCGCGGTAGAAGATCCCGCTGCTTGTATTTGTACATTAACAGTTGGATACTGACGGCTAAACTCTTCAGCCCAAAGCGTCATTAAATTTGCTAAAGTATCTGAACCGACACTAGACAAGTTACCTGCAATACCGCTAGCTTTTTGATAATCAGGTATACCTGCATCAACTGTTTGCACGGCACTTGCCGCACCTGTCACCAATGCTAAAGAAGCAAGGCTCATTGCTGCCATTAACGATTTTGTTTTAAAAGAAAGTTTCATTATCAAATCTCAAAGTTAATTATTGTGGAACCATTATGAACGTATAACATAACAAGAATATTAATATTATATGACAGTAATATGACAGCAACATAATCTAAAGCTAATTACCTTTGATTAATTCAATAAACCATACGTCCATTTATAGATTTTCTTCAGGTAATAATTTTGCCCGCGTTATGCCTACAAGGGTTGCGCAACCAGCCTCCAGATATGTCCAGTCATCTGGCATAGTCAATCTAACCAGCGTCGCAGTCGATAATAATCTCTCAACATCAGGCAAGTTATTGACACCCACCAAATTTACAAGTAAATCTTCCAGTTCTGGATTATGCCCGACCATCAAAACCTGTTTTGCTTCCGGCGGGCATTCTGCCAATACTGTCTTTAACCGTTCAAAACCTTCTTGATATAAACGCTTATCTTGCACAATATCCACTGTTTCTTCTGCAAAAGCTTTATGCACAAACTTTGCAGTCATATAAGCTCTTTTTGCTGGCGATGAAATTAGATAATCAGGTATCAAATTTTCTTTTTTTAACCAGACTCCCATGCTTTCAGCAGCCTTTTTTCCACGTTTTTTTAAAGGTCTGTCGTAATCATCTACAGCGAGATTACGATCGGATTTTCCATGCCTAAGTAACCACAATTGTCTGCTCATTTTATTATTACCCTGTTGTTTTTTTACAAAAAAGTCTAGACTACAATTCCTTAACATAGCTTTTAATTGTTACATTGTCATTAAATGTTCACACTCCATCTATACAATGTCTTTTGATAAACCTTAATCCCTCACCTTAAGTGATATGCACCTAGAATTTGATTTCCCTGCGAATTTAACTGCTGAAAAATTTATTGCCAAATTAAGCGATAAGACTAACGTAGAACTTGTGTCCAGGCATTACTCCCTAATAACTTATTACGATAGTTTTGACTGGAGACTTTATAAAAACGGTATTACTTGTGAACTTATTCGATCAAAAACAGCATCAACTTTGCTCGTAAAACGCTTGGAAAACGGCTTTGTAATAGCTAACACAGCAATCAAAGATATGCCTCCATTCAGCCAACAAATTCAATCAAAAGATGTTTGCAATACCTTAACACCCTTATTGGAAATGCGTGCACTATTACCATTATGTAATCTCGATTACGAGATTGTTAACTTAAACATACTTAATAAAGATAAAAAAATCGTACTTCGCATGATCATAGAGGATCATGTTTTTTTAAATAATCGACTGATATTACAACCCATTAAAGGTTATCACAAAGCTGCTGAGCAAATCATAGATACTATCACTACCAAACTTGGCTTAACATCTGCCAGCAAACCCTTACTGGTTATCGCATTACGACTACAGGGCCGAAAGCCAAATGATTATTCATCAAAAATGAATATCAACTTAGATCCCGATATGCGTGCAGACATTGCTATCAAGTATATCTACAGCCACCTATTGAAAGCTATAAAAGATAACGAACAAGGTACTATTGCAGATACTGATAGTGAGTTTCTTCACGATTTTAGGGTTGCAGTACGAAGAACACGCGTCGGAATGAACCAACTTAAAGGTGTTTTACCCGACAATATTAATAGCCGTTATGCTGATTTTTTTTCATGGTTAGGACAAATAACAAGTCTAACCCGAGATATTGACGCTTATCTGTTAAGTTTTGAAACATTTAAAAATAGCCTGCCCGCCTCAATTCGAAATGATATTGATCCACTTCAAACACTTCTTGTTTCTAAAAAACAATTAGCACAGAAAGAACTTGCAAAAAAACTTCGTTCAGCCAGCTATTTAGTTACTCTATCTGAATGGGAGCAATTTCTAAAACAACAAGCACTTATTACACCAACAGAACCGAATGCAAGGCTTTCTATAAAACAATTGGCGGACAGGAGAATCTCAAAAAACTATAAGCTTATTTTGAAAGAAGGTTCGGCAATCAATGAAAATTCACCTTCCGAGGCATTACATGATTTAAGAAAATCTTGTAAAAAATTACGCTATTTGATGGAATTTTTCCAAAGTTTATACCTTGAAAGTCAGATAAATCACTTCATTAAAAACCTGAAAAAACTCCAAGAGGTTTTAGGTGATTATCAGGATTATGCTGTTCAAGAACAGACCCTAAGGGAGTACAGCGAAGAAATGTTAAATAATAATGTGGATGCCAACACTCTGTTAGCCATGGGGGTTTTGATACAAAACCTAGATTCTTTTAAAAATCGAGCTCGTCAAGCCTTCTCATCAAAATTTGAAACATTCAAGCACGAAGAAAATCAATCTGCATTTGATACGCTTCTAGCAGCCAAAACCTAATCAATCTAACTAAACCGTTACACCCGCACATTACAACGCATATAAATGGCTTAATATGGGCGGGTAACTCTAAATTACCCACCACATCCATTCGCTTTAATCTTTATGAGAAAACACTTACTCAAAAGATATGTCAGTCCTATTTAGTTAGTTTTGCGCTTAATTGTGCTGACCATTGACCAAAAAATGTACCTACAACAATAGAGATAGATATTACCAATAATGGATTACTTAACGAAATGCCCAACAAAACATCTTGATTCAATTTGTCGGGTGTTTGGAGTAAATAAGCAAAGGTAGATGAATAGCCAAGAACGCTGGCAGGGATTGTTGCGAGCTGAGGAATATTGGCTGCAAGACACATAACTACAACTGCAACTGCTACTGTAATTGCTGCCATAGCTGGAAACCCAAGAGCAGCAGTTGACGGGATATTAGTCAATAATATGGCTGTAATCCATGCCATGAATACACCGAATATCCCACACACTATAGTGTTGATTAAAGCTTCCTTAGTCGCACCCAAGAAAAAGTAAGCTGCCCAAGCAATAGTTGCAGCCCATATAAAAAACACACCACTGGCTGGCCCTACTGCCAAAAATGTTGCAACCCCGGCCAATCCACCAATACTTAAAGAGAGCGCTGTTAGTTTATCCATAATATATCTCCAAAAAATCACCTCATCATTAAGTAGTTAAATTTCACATTGAGGTGGATCTATGAAATCTAACAATTTGAATTACTTCAATGAACACAATTAACAAAACTGAGCATTTCAAAATAGTACCAAAAAATGTTCTAATTTAATAATTCTATCCTTTACTAAGGACACGGGTCAATTGCCAACACAAAGTGACTTAGACTACATTAGTACTATAAGTCTTGTAAAAAGCCAGCACAGACAAGCCCAGAAAAATACTACCACTAATTTTATGTAGTAACCCTAGAGAAACTTTTTTTAATAGGGTGCGTCCTGCGAGAATACCCAAAGCTGATGTGAATGCAAGCGCAAAGGTCGAACCAAGCCATACAGCTACAGGAACGGCAGCACTGCTTAAAGCTACAACAGCTAATTGTGTTTTGTCACCAAACTCAGCCAACGTAATCAATAAGAAAGTGGTAAAAAATATACCGTGACCACTTTTTACTTTGATCTCCTCTTCACTGCCATCTGCTTTTATTCGTAAAGAATGAACCCCGAATACAGCAAATAAAACTGCAACGATTGCCGCCACAATCGATTCTGGTAACCAACTAGCTATAGCAACGCCAAAAATAACGGCCAGTGTATTAAGAAAGGCAAATGCTGCAATCGCTCCCAATAAAACTGGCATTGCTCTATGTCTGGAGGCTAACGTCATACAAACCAGCTGACTTTTATCACCAATTTCGGCTGCAGCAATAAGCGCAAAACTCGTTGCTGTAGTTGCTGAAAGTTCGGCGATATTACCAGTGACCAATAACGATTGAAAATACTCTAAAGTTGCATGAAACGCTTCTAATAAATAAGGTATACCCAATAAGTTTAAAAATTGCTGTAAATAACTTTGAAAATTATCCATTCTTATCCTTGAAATACTTGAGTACTTTTATCAACTCAACATATTATCCAATATCATCATGATGATAAAACCTATCATCAAAGCAAATGTTGCATAACGCGAACGTCCATTTGAATGTGTTTCCGGAATAATTTCTTCACTGATAACAAAGAGCATAGCACCCGCAGCAAAACCCATTGCAATCGGCAAAATGGGCTGAAAGACCGTTACCATAGTAATGCCTAGCAATCCACCAACAGGCTCCACCAAGCCAGTTAATGTGGCGACACCTACAGCTTTCCACTTATTGTAACCCAAACCAACTAATGGCAAAGCGACAGCCAGACCTTCTGGTATATTTTGCAACGCAATGGCTATGGCCAATACCAGACCATTCTTCATCTCTCCGGAACCAAAACTAACTCCGACAGACATTCCTTCAGGAAAGTTGTGAATGGTAATGGCAATAACGAAAAGCCATATTTTTTTAAATGAAAGTAACTTATCCCCTGAAACTGTCTCAAAATTTACATGAGGCAATTGACGATCTGCGTAATGGAGAAATCCAGCGCCAATCATCATCCCTATCGAAACAATATAGATGCCATTACCCGGCCAGATTAAATTACCATAAGCCATCCCAGGCACTAGCAGAGAAAATGCAGTGGCTGCTAACATAACACCTGCTGCAGCACCTAACATACTATTGAATAAATTACGCGAAATGTTCTTGAAAAACAGTGCCGGAAGAGCGCCTACACCGGTAGCCA
>CAJAHC010000465.1 GCA_903939355.1 uncultured Methylococcaceae bacterium
GACGAGTAAACCGACCAAACAAACGGACAAGACTAAAAGTCAAACAAAAACTCAATCGTCTAAAATAGACACTAAAGGTAAAAAAACAAACACTAACGTAGGAAAAAAACCACTCAAAAGCGCTCCAAGTGGTTATTATCACGGTGCTTGATTGAATATTAACTGACTATTTATTAAAAAATATGAAAAAATTAATCTGTCTTTTCACCTTATTATCAATATTGTGCTGCTCGACTCTAATTCATGCACAAAATAACGATAAACTTGACCCAGGCTTCGTTCTATTGGATGTAATTCTTTATCGACCGGTCGGCTTAGTTATCACTGTTCTTGGAGCTGTTTCACTGATTGCCGTAAGCCCCTTAATTGGTTTGGCTTCAATACCTGAACCCCATGATGCTTTCACTCAAACCAGCGATATCTTGTTTGTAGCTCCCGCCACCTATACATTCATCAGACCTATAGGCGACCGAAATTTTCCATTTGTTACGCCCCTCCCTTTACATCACTTAGTATCTACTCAAAAAGCACCATTGCAACCAAAGCAAACCCCGACTCCAACAGCACCATCTCAACAATCTATCCCTGCTGAGGCTAAAGGTCTGTAGATATTCCATATACCTTTTCTTACCGATAATGGTAAACTAATACTTGTGCATCAATTGTTAACTAAAACACATGGTGTGTATATTTGTCCACTTTGTGGAGCCTTATTACAAGAAGATCAAGCAGGTAAAACCTTTAGCTGCCCAAATAAGCATGGTTTTGATAAAGCTAAAGAGGGCTATCTTAATCTATTACCAGTACAGCATAAACATTCCAAAGCGCCTGGTGATAGTAAAGCCATGTTGATTGCCAGGCGGCACTTTTTAGAGTCCGGATTTTATGAGCCCATGGCCAAAGCAGTAGCCATGATGATTGATACCTGTCAATCAACTATCGAAGTCTTTCATCTACTGGACTTGGGTTGTGGTGAAGGCTATTACAGTCGAAAAATTAAGGAGTTTTGCAAAAAACCTGAAACAATTGCCTTACAGGGTATTGATATTGCCAAATATGCAATAGCCACTGCCGCAAAAAAACAACTTAACGCACAGTTTGTTGTAGCTAGTTCAAATCGATTGCCTTACATTGATGAATATTTTGATTTTGTGCTCAGGGTATTTGCACCCTCAGATGACGATGAATTAAAACGAGTGCTAAAATCTACTGGTTATTTACTAACCGTAACCCCCGGCCCACGACATCTTTGGCAATTAAAATCTTTTATATATAGTGAAGTCAAAGATCACTCCCTAGAGAACTTAGTTCCTCCTCATTTTGAACAACTAACGGCACAACGAATCAGCTACAAAATAACTCCAACTGTTGACCAAAGAATGGCCCTTTTAGAGATGACACCTTTTTATTGGCGAGCCAGTGAAAATAACCAACTAGCTTTAGCTTCAGCTTCGGAGTTGGAAATTGAAGTCGATTTTGTTTTGACATTATCTGTTAAAACCTCGAATTGAACACTAAAGAAACGGAACTAATTAAATTCCGTTTAGTTGCTTCGAATCGCTCAACGACCATTGATAATCCAACAACCATTTAATCAGTCTTATGTTCAGCTGCCAGCCTCTTTAATACATGCCAGATTGATCTCACATTGGACTTGGATTCTTTTAAAAGCAAAGTGAGCCCAATCTCTTCAAGTGCTGAACAGGTGCAAAAAATCGAGGCTAGGCGAAATGGCCAAACCGGTCCTCCAAAAAACAGAATATAAAGTGATACACCCATCGATGCGGCGGCTATTTTTACCCCCCATGTGTGATAACTGGTAAAGTGTCCAAATTTGATATAGCCCACTAAAGCAGGTAACAAACAGCTAATAAGTATTACGGAAACAAATACTATTTCATGACCAACAATTTCCGGCCATAACCACCAACAACCTATAGCAATCGTAAGATAATTAATAACATCAGCCCAACTATCCAAAGTGGCGCCAAATTGTGACACC
>CAJAHC010000466.1 GCA_903939355.1 uncultured Methylococcaceae bacterium
AAGTAAGTAGCCTTATTCATCGTTTATTACATTGGATTAGAGATTACCTGCCAACCCAATGCAAATTATATTAGCTTCCTCTGACCTGAGCCATTACTTCTTCAGCAAAGTTTTCTTCTTTTTTCTCTATACCTTCACCCACTTCAAAACGGATAAAACGAATAGCTTTATTACCTTTCTTTGATACTAAGCCACCAACAGTGACTTTATCATCTTTAATAAAAGGCTGACCTAATAAAGTCACCTCTGCAAGAAATTTTCTAACCTGCCCTGTAATCATTTTTTCGATAATATCGGCAGGCTTACCGCTTTCTAAAGACAGAGCACGGAAAATATCTTTTTCTTTTTCAATTATGTCAGAAGGTACTTGCTCTTCTGAAACAAATTGCGGCTTACTAGCAGCAATGTGCATGGCAATATCTTTACCTAATTCTTGATCTGAAACAGCCAACTCGACGATTACACCAATTTTACTTCCATGTAAGTAGCATGCAGTCCCACCTTCAGTCGTTTTAAATCTCTCAAAACGTCTAACGGTAATATTTTCGCCCAATGTTGAAATTAAACCACGGCGCATTTCATCAACTGTTACACCACCTTCCAATGGCATTGCTAACAATTGTTCTTCAGTTTCAATGCTATCAGCATTTAACAAAGCGTTAGTTACACTATTTACAAAGCTTACGAAATCATCTGCTTTAGCAACAAAATCAGTTTCGCAATTAACATCAACAATTGCTACCGCTTTTCCGTCATCACTAACTTTAACACCAATAATACCTTCAGCTGCAATACGACCCGATTTTTTATCGGCTTTTGCTAAGCCTGATTTACGCATATTTTCAATAGCTAACTCCATGTCGCCATTGGCTTCAACCAGCGCTCTTTTACATTCCATCATACCAGAACCCGTTCTTTCACGCAGCTCCTTAACCATTACTGCATTGATAGTAATACTCATTTTTGTGTTTCCTTAATTTTTTTATCACTGTAAAAACGCCCCCGTTAGGAGGCGTTTTTTTTGCCTTATTTCTTTTTAACCTCTAAACAATTTCGAGGTTAAAGTTAATATTTACTCTACCGCTGCTTCTTCAACAAAATCATCTACTTTTGCTGACATCCCTAAACCAGCAGCCTTTGATTCCATTACCGCTGCAGAAACACTTTCACAGTATAATTTAACAGCGCGGATCGAATCGTCATTGCCTGGAATAATATAATCAATTCTCTCAGGTGAATTATTTGAGTCAACAATACCAACAACAGGAATTCCTAATTTTTTTGCTTCGCTAATAGCGTTTTTCTCATAGCCAACATCCAATACAAAAATTACGTCAGGAACGCCTTTCATATCTTTAATTCCACCAAGGCTACGCTCTAGCTTTTCCAATTCACGCTCCATTCCTAACGCTTCTTTTTTTCCGAAACGTTGATAGAGTGTACCGTCAGCTTTCATTGCTTCTAATTCTTTAAGACGGTTAATTGATTTCTTGATAGTCTTGAAGTTAGTCATCATGCCGCCTAACCAACGATGATTAACATAAGGCATTCCACAACGAGTAGCCTCTTCTGCAACCACTTTACGCGCGGCCTTTTTAGTTCCAACAAACAAAATAGTGCCCTTGTTTGCTGTCATCTGACCCAGATAATTCATAGCGTCATTAAACATTGGAAGCGTTTTTTCCAAATCAATAATATGGATTTTGTTACGGGCTCCAAACAAATATGTTGCCATTTTTGGGTTCCAATAACGAGTTTGATGTCCAAAATGAACACCCGCTTCAAGCATTTGACGCATGGATACTGCTGCCATTTATTTCTCCTAAGTTTTAAAGTCGGAATTATTATTTCCGAGTGGGTTATGCTTCCGCCTATCCCGCCTAGTAACCAACTACAACGTATGTAGTTAGCACCCTACCAAACGTGACGATAAGCGTGAGTATTTTTTACAAAAATCAACTTAACTTTATACCATAATTTACTACTTACAACAAGCAAACCTCTGTTAAAATCATTCAGATATTGGGCTCGAGGTAATAACTACTTCACTAGAACCCTCAACACTGAACACTGAATACAAAAAATCATGAGTATTATCATTAAATCCCCAAGTGAAATAGAAAAAATGCGTATTGCTGGCAAACTGGCTGCCGAGGTGCTGGAAATGATCGAGCCCTATGTTGTTGCTGGGGTGACTACCGATCAGCTTGATAAGCTTTGTCACGATTATATAGTTGATGTGCAAAAAGCCACTCCTGCTCCACTCAATTACCACGGCTTTCCTAAATCAATATGCACATCCATTAACCAAACAGTTTGCCACGGCATTCCCTGTGATAAAAAACTTAAATCAGGTGACATTGTAAATATCGACATTACAGTCATCAAAGATGATTATCATGGTGATACCAGTAAAATGTTTTGCATTGGAGAAGTAAGTCAACACGCTAAACGTCTTATCAAAATTACTCAAGAGTCCATGTTTTTGGGTATAGATAAGGTTAAAGCCGGTGCTACTTTAGGGGATATTGGTCATGCCATTCAAAAACATGCTGAATCTAATCGTTACTCAGTAGTAAGAGATTTTTGTGGGCATGGTATTGGTAAAAAATTCCATGAAGAGCCACAAATACTTCATTATGGCAAAGCTGGAGATGGTATTACACTGGATGCGGGGATGATAATAACGATAGAACCCATGATTAATCTTGGCAAGCGAGATGTTAAAATTTTAGCTGATGGCTGGACAGCAGTCACAAAGGATCGCAGCCTCTCGGCACAATTTGAACATACCATTCTGGTAACATCTAATGGCCATGAGATATTAACCTTACGTAAAGAGGAAATGTGATCACTTTGAACCAATACATCACTACGGCTCTTTTTACCTTGCCAGATAGTCTTGTGCAATTTAAAAGCTTGATAAAACAAAAAGA
The DNA here is from genome assembly GCA_903939355.1 of uncultured Methylococcaceae bacterium. Classification (GTDB taxonomy): domain Bacteria; phylum Pseudomonadota; class Gammaproteobacteria; order Methylococcales; family Methylomonadaceae; genus Methylobacter_C. The sequence continues at coordinate 2,937 of CAJAHC010000466.1, forward strand.
CATCGAGCTAAAGCTCCAATTTAACCCTCACCAATCCGTTTCAGGATTACTTAAAGAAAAATCAGACTTCATTGATCTCATTTTAAATTGCTGTTGGGAGTACTTTCTAGGAGTTTACGCAAAACAATTAAGCTTATGTGCAGTTGGTGGCTATGGTAGAAGAGAATTATTTCCTCAATCTGACATCGATATTATCATTCTCCTTGATTCAGAAGATAGAGCCATATATCAAGAAGCCCTCTCCAATTTTTTTAGTTTTCTTTGGGATATAGGCTTAAAACCTGGCCATAGCGTCCGCACTATTAATGAATGTGTTAATGAAGCCATTAATGATCAAACTATCATGACCAGTCTAATGGAATTTAACTTGATAGCTGGTAATGAATTACTTTATGAAGCACTCAAGCTTCGTATTACGCCTGATAAGATTTGGCCATCAGACCAGTTTTTTTCAGCAAAAATGCACGAACAACAATTACGCTACACCAAATTTCACGACACTGCCTATAATCTTGAACCCAATATTAAAGAAGGACCTGGTGGCATTCGAGATATGCAAGTCATCGCTTGGATATTTAAACGCCACTATAACTCATCAACTCTCAAAGAATTAATTAAGTATGATTTTTTGCCCGAATCTGACTACGCTGAGTTAATTTCTGCCCGTGACGTACTATGGCGAATTAGATATGCACTACACCTTTTAACTGATAGAGCAGAAAACAGACTCATTTTTGACTATCAACGCGACTTGGCTAAGCAATTTGGTTTCAGTGCAGACAATCAACTGTACAATCAGGATGTTGAACGATTTATGCAGTTTTATTTTAAAACGGTGCAAGGACTTGAACGCCTTAATGAAATGTTGTTACAACTCTTTAATGAGCGCTTTATTATCGGTGAAAAAGTTAACAAAATAACGCCCATCAATGAAAAATTTATTGCAATTAATGGCTATCTTGAAGCCATCAATGATTCAATTTTTGAGCAACACCCACTTGCCTTACTGGAAGTTTTTTTAATCATTCAGCTTAATCCAGAACTACTAGGCATTAGAGCCACAACTATTCGTCTGATCAGAAATAATCTGCATTTGATAGACGATGAGTTTAGAGCCAATAAAACCGCCAACCGTCTTTTTATTGAAATATTTCGCAGACCTCGCGGATTGACCCATGAACTAAGACGAATGAATAGGTATGGGGTATTAGCAGCTTACTTACCAAGCTTTGCCAATATTGTTGCCCGTATGCAATATGACTTATTCCATATTTATACAGTAGATGAGCATACGCTTTTTGTTATCCGAAATTTGCGTCGCTTCTCATTAGAAGAACATGTAACTGAATTTCCCCTATGTAACACTGTTTTCAAACTTATTCCGAAACCTGAAATATTATATATTGCAGCTCTATTTCATGACATAGCCAAAGGCCTTAAAGGGGATCATTCGGCAATCGGAGAAGATATTGCCAGATGCTTTTGTATTCAACATGACATATCCAAGCATGACACCAAGCTCATCACCTGGCTAGTTCGAAGTCACTTAATAATGTCCATGACCGCACAGCGAAAAGACATTAGTGATCCTGACGTTATTCACGAGTTTGCTCAAAAGATAGATAACATCGAATATCTTAATCATTTATATCTACTAACAGTTGCTGATATTCGCGCAACCAATCCTGAACTTTGGAACGACTGGAAAGATTCACTGTTAAAAGATCTTTACTCAGCTACTCATAAGGCCTTACGTCTTGGTCTACAAAATCCGACAACACTTTCTGAACGCCTACGTGAGAACAAACAAGAAGCCAGGGATGAACTGCTTAAACTTGGCATATCAGATGAAAATATTGACCTAGCTTGGCAGCATACCAGTGACGACTATTTTTTACGCTACTCTGCAGATGAAATTGCTTGGCACACAATTGCTATCGCGTCATCAGTTGAAGATGACCTACCTTTGGTTTTACTGCGCCAACAGCCTCAACGCGGCAGTGCTGAAGTCTTTGTTTATACTAAAGACAAAGGTCCTATTTTTTCAATAAGTACAGCTACTTTTGATCAATTGGGCTTAACTATTCTTGACGCCAGAATTATGACCACACAGGATAATTACGTACTTAATAGTTTCCAAGTGCACGAACAAAATGGAAAACCTATTAATGAAATCTGCAGAGAAACCCATATCTGCTCTGCAATACGCAATAACCTTTTACAAGGTGAAGTAAAAAGCCACATCAACATACATCGACAATCCAAATCCAGGCAAGCAATACATTTTCCCATCCCTACCAGCGTTAAATTCTTACCAAATACATTTAATAGAAACACCATCATAGAAGTTATCACAACTGATCGTGCTGGACTTCTATCCAAAATAGGGCGAGCCTTCATCAATCAAAACGTTAATTTATTTAGTGCAAAAATTTCCACTATTGGTAGCCGAGCTGAAGATATCTTTTATATTACCGATCATGCATTACAACCCATTGAAAATATCGAAAAACAAAACCTAATCCGCGAAGAACTATTGAAAATGCTGGACACTGAGTAACGACACTCTCATAAGGCTTATCAACTCAATTTAGTTATGTGCAGCCGTCTAAAAAACTAAATCGCCTCTTCACCTGTTTCACCGGTACGTATTCGGATAACCTGCAAAGCTTCTGTCACAAATATTTTGCCATCTCCAATCTTAATTGAGTCAAAACTATATTAAAGATAAATTACTGATATTTAGTGTCGAATCAAAATAATTTATCGACTTTATTCAAACAGGCAG
>CAJAHC010000467.1 GCA_903939355.1 uncultured Methylococcaceae bacterium
CCTATTCTAACACCAGTGGGGCGTGTGGGGATACGTCCCGAAAAAGAAGAATATCATTATTTCGCTCGCGATAATTTTAGTAGTTTTAGCCATCCTCTGGGATGGTCAAAAACCCTTGGAAAATAACCTTAAAATAGGGGCCATATACGCTTTATCCGGCCCTGCGGCTGTCTTTGGCGAAGTCTCGGCTCAGGGTGTCCGTGATGCGGTGAAGTATTTTGAAGAAAAGAACAATGTGAAGGTCGATTTAATTATTGAAGATTCAGTCAATGATCCTAAGGTCGGTGTGTCGGCCGTTACCAAGCTTATTAATATCGATAAGGTTAAGTTTATTGTCACTGGTACTAGTGGGATAACAAACGCCATTGCGCCAGTCACTGAGGCTAATAAAGTTCTATTAATCACTGACGCCGCTGGTTATGGTCTGACGAAGGGTCGCAATTATCTGTTTCAGGGTTTAGTGCCTTCACTAAATGATGTCGCTATGCAGATAAATAATAATCCAGATTGGAAGAGGGTAGCGATTATCTATTTGAACGATGAGTTTGGAAATATTTGGAAAGATGAATGGCAGAAAAATATTGCTTATGGTCATACTGTTGAGAGTTTTTCTTTTGAGAAGACGACTACTGATTTCAAGACTAGCGCTCTAAAGATTAAAACTTTCAAACCCGATGTAATGGTAGTTGTTGGCTATGGTCCATCTCTGAATCAAGTGTTTGCTGATTTATCGACGCAAAATATAAAAGCGCCACTTCTGACCTATCTATCTTGCACCTTTCCTGGAGTGATTGGTGACAAGAGGTATGATCTAAATGGTAATTATAGCTATGAGTATCCAGACTATAAAAATATGGAGCTAAAAGTAAATTCGACTTTCTATGGTTTGGCTTTTGAAAATACTTTGACTGCCCTAAATGCTGCTTTAGCTACCGACAGTAATCCTGAAAAGGCGTTGGTGTATCTAAAGAACACTAAGCTATCGGGTGTGTATGGAGATATTCAGTTTAACGAAAATAATGTTGTCGAAAGAGACCTGGTTTTGACGACGATTGAGGGAGGGAAGTGTGTGAGGTAGTTGTTATCTGATTGCCCTCTCCGAATTTTCCCAGGTCAGCAAGAAAAAGTTTCTCAATAAGTCGACGTATATTTTTGATTCAATTACTACAGCATTAAGTTTATCGTTCTTAATAGAGAACAAATCAACTCGATTGCCATAGATATTGATAATACCGGGCAAGCTGAAGTTGTTTGGGAGAAACCTGGTTTCTCTTAGAGCGTTTGATTCATAACCTCTGGCTATTTTACCCTTAGGTACATGCATCTTAACAAAGATGTTCAGGCTTTCTCTATCGGCAACCCATTTATTGGTAAATTTTGGCATCGTCTGCTCAAAAGAATCTATCGCCGCGGTTAACATGCTGTTTATGTTGTGTTTTTTACAATATTCTAAGGCTTCGCGCATTACAGTCTTTAGACCTTCGGCTCCTTCATACATTTTAACGGAATCACTTTGGCTGTCGGTATTGGAGAACTGAATTAGCTCGGGGATGAGGGTGTTTAAGAGATCCTCTTTTTCTTTAACTTCAGACAGAAGTCTCTTAGGACTACCAGCGGAGAAATATAAAATATTGTTTTTCTTCCAGGATTCAACTAAGCCTCTTTTCTTGAGA
>CAJAHC010000468.1 GCA_903939355.1 uncultured Methylococcaceae bacterium
GCAATAAGTTTAAAGACACAAAAATCTGGTGGGTCAACCATTGTTGAAAATGAAGAGGCAAAACGGTGGCTGACAAATCGACCGGACTTTAAGGTTACTGAATATATAGAAGACACCACATTAGATACGCCTAGGTACTTCGAAGATGCAATTGGATTTGGACGCTACCTAATACATCGAAGAGAAGAGCTTAATTTAACTATTGATCAAATTGCTAGTGCTATTGAATCTAGTCCCCAGGTGATTTCTGATTTAGAAAATGGAATTGATCATCTTCATTTAAGTCAAGTTTGCAAGTTATCTAGTGTCTTGAATGAAAATAGATCAAGGTTCATGAATGATTATATGCGGATTTTCCACCTCGAAGCACTGGCCGATTTAAAGGGATATAACTATAAAAGCACCGAGAGTTCCGAAAACCCAGAAAAGCATACAGACTTCAAGTTGATGGTATTTAAACATCAATTGAAGCTGGAAGCACAGATGGAGATTCATGAAGATCAAAAAAGGGGGCAATAAATGTTAAGTACACATGCACAGTACCGTATAAAAGCAAGAGGAATACCACCAGTGCTTATTGACTGGCTTGAGGAATATGGTGCCATCGAACCTCAAAACGGCGCTGAATTAATTTATTTCAATCATCGTAGCTTAAAGAAATTGGCCAGTTATACAGGAGGCTGTAGTAATAAATTCGATAAACTCAAAGATGTTTATTTGATAAGAGGTAACAACGGTAAGATTGTTACTGCCGGATATCGAGACGAATCTATACAACGTAAATAAGGAACAAATATGTCTGGGCAAATGAAAGATTTAGCGGAAGTTATTTTTGATAACGGAACGCCCTTTTTAAAAATAAATGGCATCACTAAATTAAATAAACGATGGTGTAGAAATGTTAAGGAAGGCGATAGCAGGCGAGGTCCTTGGATGGGGGCCGAATATGAAGTATTGAGTTCCTCAGTCTGGGCATTCTTGGCGCCTTGTATCTATATGGTTAAAGGGAGTGATGGTGGACTGAGGTATGTCGGAGTTTCAAAAAATAGACTAAAAGATCGTTGGCGATTATCCCCGGCTTATGATGAATCATTGACTGTAAGGTTACCAGATAAACAGCTTTTCCATAGTCAGTGTTGGAAAAAAATGGAAAATGAGCTTATTGAATCAGATAACTTAACATTTGAAGTGCGAGTGTTGTTTTCCGATAAGCTCTCTGAGCTATATAAACAGGGGGTACTTTCATTAACCTGTCCACTAGCCATTGAAAGCCTTTTAAGGAAACACAGATGTTACGATTTAAACACGGCGCAGAGCTTCCTTCCATGGAATGCAATTTAGGGACTACAAGATCATGAGAACATGTCTTCTAATTTAACAATTAACTTAGTGAGTTATATATGGCCAGTATAAAAAACAAACTTCGGGCAAAAGAAGCGCTTAAATTTATTCACAATAATTTAAAAGCTGAGCTAAATCTCACCCCCCTTGATGAAATGCATAGATCAAAAGCTCATGGTTTCGGAGTTGGGGAATCGGGTAAACAATTTGTAGTAATTTTGGGTGGAAGTGAAGGTGCACTCCAGACTCGAATAATTACAGAAAAATTACCTGTTTTACCTCTTATTGCTGATGTAACTCATAAGCATAATATTTATAAGGGAGCCAGAGTAAATCAACAAAATAGCAGTCTAGGGTATAAAAATAATCTTTTTAACGGTAACCAATGTTCTTTTATTGTCGATAATTTATCAGCATTGGACCAGTTAATTAGATGGTATGTTACTGGTAATGCGCAGTCAGCCCTTTAATAAAATTACAGTTTTTATTTCTGTTACATCAATGATCAATTTATAAATTAACGTCACCAAGGTATACAAGTAATGGATAACGTTGAAAAGCTAGAATACAAACTTCAATTGCTGTACGGCTATAAAATACAATTTTATGCCAATAATTTGAAGTATCGCGTTACGGCAAAAATAAGCAAAACGATGTCAAAAATTATAGATAAAAAGGCGATGGTTTGGTCTGAAGCTCAGCTTTTAAATGAGATTGAAAGGAACGGATATCCAGACATAAATTCCTTTTTAGAAAACTATGTACAGACATTTA
>CAJAHC010000469.1 GCA_903939355.1 uncultured Methylococcaceae bacterium
AAAAGAACTCTTGTGTAACATGTATTGTTATTTTATGAATTAAATATATGGCATAAGACAATGTAGCTATAGCAGTAAAAAATCTTGATTTAAATTTGTACAAAACACTTGTTGGACATATAGCACTTAATACTAATAAACCACAACCCAAATCAACCAAAAAAAAGCCCCAAAGCGCAAAATTAAGTGATTTCTCATCCAAACACACAATATATGCAGCACTTAAAACGAGTAGACCAATAGTAAAAATGGTATTGCCATAGGCTTGTAAGTAGTTTTTAACTTTAGGTTTAAAATGAAAAATGCCGGCAATTAAGATTCCAAATAACAGACCATCCAACCTCGCATAAGTTGGATAATAAATCCATTTATACCAATTAATATGTAACATATTGCTGTCTATAATTGGATAAACAAAAGCATACCAAGCATAAAGTCTCGCCAAGAAACCCAATACAACTAATGATAACAATAAATAAAAGCCGAATTTTAAAGCTCTAAAATAAATCAGGCAGATAAGTGTCAAGGGGAAAAATAAATAGAATTGTTCTTCTACACAAAGCGACCAAGCATGTGAAAAAGCACCTTGGGCGTTGCGATCAAGACCAAAATTTTGAGTAAATGTCAGGTATTTCGATAACGGAGCAAGATTTGGTGATTCTCTTAGAGGTAAAAAGCAAAAATAAAGTGTTAAAACGACTAGATAAAGAGGGGTAATTCGAAAGAAACGCTTAATAAAAAAATCTCTGTATGATATTTTTGTATCAGCGACGATTTGTTCAAATAATTTTGAAGCAATAAGAAAACCACTAAGGGCAAAAAAAAGATCAACGCCTATCCAACCAAATTTTCCGACTCTATTTATCCATTCAGGATGCGGAAATAAAACCACATTGTGGAACAGTAGAACTAATATAATTGCTAAAGATCTTAAAAAGTCGAGCCCAAACAAATTATTTTTTAAGATAAAATTATCTAACTCCTTTATTTTGTCTATCATTGAACAATTATAGAATTGAGTAAACTGAATAATGATTCAACAGGTTGTTGAACCAATCTATTTTAATTGAGAATATACATCAATTGCATGGATTTGGTTAGGAGAGACTACTTTTTTTCTATAACTTTTTCTTTGGCTAAACTCTCTTCATGTATGGCATCCATCAATGCTCTAATAAAAGGTTCGGATAGATTTACATGCTGACCTAAGAGGATGTTTTTTTGAAGTATGGCTTCAAATCTTTTTGGTTGTAATGGCTGTATATTATGATTGGCTTTATAGTGACCAATTGCAGTGACTACAGCCATTCTTTTGCCTAATAAGGCTATTAATTTGGCATCAATTTTGTCTATTTTTTTACGATAACTTCCCAAATTGTCTTGCGCTGCATTGGCAATAAAACTGGAAAAAAATAATAGTAGAATTGTAAGTAAAATAATTTTAAGCTTCACTTCAATCTGTACCTTAAGGTTTTTCTTTTTAAGAAGATTGTGGATAGTCAAATGAAGGGGCAGGAGGTGCTACTCTTCAAGGATTAATCTTTCGGAATTTTCATTTGCCACTTTAGGGATTTACATTTTGGCTATTTTCAACGGTAATTATACCAGTCGAAATAAGGAAGTGGTTGGTGATATGAGATTTTTTGTTTTTATGCCCATACTCTTAATCAGAAGCTCTGTCCTAGTCAAGTATCTTATAATTAAGATATTGTCTTTCTAGAACATATTAAAAATCAGAAAGATTTTTGGGTGGAATGGCTGCTCTTAAGGCATTTAAGACTGCAAAAATATCAATAACTTCTTGAACAATTGCTCCGGCTACAGGGGTTAAATACCCTAATCCAGCAAATACCATACCTATCAAACTTAAAATCATACCACCTACAGCACTTTGCAAGGCTATTTTGCGCATCCTTTCGCCTATATGAAATAACTCATCGACTTTTAAAAGGGAACTGTCCATGATCACCGCATCTGCCGACTCGCCGGTAATATCACTGTTTTGTCCAAAGGCAATGCCTATAGTTGCAGCAGTTAGAGAGGGTGCATCATTGATGCCATCACCTAAAAAGATAGTTTTTGCTGTTGTTGTTTCCTTGCGAACCAACTCCAATTTTTGTTCGGGACTTTGGCTAAAATAGACGTGTTTAATGCCAACTTGTTCGGCCAGATAACGTACTTCAGATTCTCTGTCACCAGAAACTAACATGACCCGTTCAAACAAGTGGTTGGGTTGTAAGTGGTTGATAAAAGAGGAACTATCGGTCCTAACTTCATCGCGAAATTGAAGGGTTCCTGCATACTGGTTATCAATTAAAACAATGCATTCCAGGCCACCGGTCATTGCGGGTAAGTCTTTACTATTATCAGGATAAGTTGCAATAAAATATTTTCGGTTGGTAATTTGTACTAGTTTATCGCTTACCTTGCCTGTAAGACCTTTGCCGGCTAATTCGGCTACATTAGTAACACCTAATAGAGTAAGTCCAGCTTTTTCGGCAGCTTTAATAATTGCGTGGGAAAGCGGATGTTTGGAATACCGTTCCAAACTGGCAGTTAAAGAGAGTAGGT
>CAJAHC010000470.1 GCA_903939355.1 uncultured Methylococcaceae bacterium
AATACTAAGGCCTTCCCTATACAGACACGAGGTCGGCAACCATATTAAGTTTACGAGGCTACATCTAGGTTCACTTGCGTTACGGCCTATATCTTTGTCGTTTAGGAACTCACGACCCTTGATTGCTCAAACGCCGCTCCTTCGTACTACCAAGGGGTATGGAAAACTCCTCGGACGGGACTTTAACCCGCTAGCTAAATTGTTGTTACTGCGAACGTCTGTCCCCTATTATTACTATTATTATTATTTATAGCGCTATAGTATCTTAACTAGTGCAGCAATAATAGCGACCTGCCCAAGTGCCAAACCTAAACCCCATTTAATTAATCGATTCTCCATTTCCAAAAGATCACTCTTTGTAGCTATTTGTGAATCCATTGCTTCAGAAAAAGCGTCTTTCTGTGCTTCTGCAATGGCAGAAGCTTGGTCTCTAGACATTCCAGCCTTTTCGAGTCTCTCGACAAATTTCAATGTATCAAATGTAATCGTTGCCATAACAAACTCCAGAAAATTTCAGTATTTTATTAGTATAACAAATAAAAAGGTTAGACTAAATCAACATAAACACCATTTTAAGAATGAACACTAGAAATTCAATTGAGCTTAATATTGGCGTATCAGAAAGTTAACTTTACTCTGACCACAGTTATTCCATATCTGCCTTTTTTTAAATTATCAAGCCACGCGATTGGCATTAAATTGCTCGGACTTCCTGTCGCCGCCTCTTGGCTTTGGATCAACTCGTCTATCCAACTGCTCTTGAATAGGTTGTTTAAAACGATTACTACCCAGCACCTATGCCTTATTGGTAGCTTCTCTGATTGTCGTTATACTATGTTCAGAAAGTTGATGCTTAAATAACGCCTGGTAATTAGACTGACGGGCTTTATTCGTCGCACCCAAACCCAGATATTCGGAATGAGGCACAACTAAATCATTAGACTGCCCCAAGGCATTGCACTGATAACTTGACCAAGGATAATCAATCGGATCAAGTACCATGGCTGCCCGTACGGGATTCATCTCAATATATCGCATACAAGTTAACAGATAAGATTCAGAATCAATGAGAGTTGCTTTGTAGCGACCTTCCCAGAGTGTGCCAGTCCGCTGATAGCAATAATTATAGTATTGCACATAGTAACGTCCCAGCATTTGCATAGCCCTGCCTAAGCTTTGCTCAAGATGGGGTGTAATAAGAAGATGCACATGATTAGTCATAAGCACGTAAGCATGAACCGTGCACCCATGTTTGATACAGGCCAGCTTCAGCTTTTCAAGATAGAAATTATAATCGGCATCGGCACAAAAGATTTCTGCGCGATTATTACCCCGAAGTATTACATGTTGTGGTTGATTGGGGATTACAAATCTGGGTAAACGGAGGGTGTAAGAAATTTTGTGTAAATAGACATTTTTCAGGAAACTGTAATTTTCAGAAATGGAACAAAAATGACTACACAATCATTATTACCTAACGATTTAATTGACGCCTTATTATCTAATTATAAAAAGCCAGAAGATTTAATTGGAGAGAACGGTTTATTAAAGCAATTGACTAAGGCGCTGGTTGAACGTGCCTTACAAGCTGAAATGACTGAGCATCTAGGTCATGATAAGCATTCACCTGTTAATAACACAGCAGGTAATACCCGTAATGGTAAAAGTACCAAGACACTTAAAGGAGATTTTGGTGCATTGCCTATTGAAATTCCCCGTGATCGTCATGGCAGCTTCGAGCCGCAATTAATCCCTAAGCATCAAACACGCTGGACCGGTTTTGATGACA
>CAJAHC010000471.1 GCA_903939355.1 uncultured Methylococcaceae bacterium
AATCAACAGCCATTCATCATAACCGATGGCTGCACTGCCAAACAGTTTTTGCATCGGTGGCCAATAAGTGAACAGCAGTTGCAACGCTGTCATGGTTAATGAGCCAAAAATCACCCATAAATTGGAAAACACGCCGACATGAAACATAGAATATTCCAAAGAGCGGCAGTTGAATAAGTAAAACATCTCACTAAATACAAACACATTAACAGCCACAGTCCTAGCTAAAGCTAATGATTCGCCGTGAGTTAGCTCCCATTCAAACAAGCCAAATGCACCAATTAACATTAAAGTTGAAACCAGGCAAATCCGAAAAATTAGCACACCGCTAAGAATCGGCTCTTGCGGGTTACGCGGTTTACGATTCATTAAATCAACTTCTTTGGGTTCAAATGCCAGCATTAATCCTAGCAATATTCCTGTAGACATATTAATCCACAACAGTTGTAGCGGTGTGATAGGCAGGGCAACATTGGCAAAAATGGCGGCACTAATCACTAAACCTTCGCCGCCATTGGTGGGCAGCGTCCAAACAATAAATTTAACCAGACTGCCAAACACACCACGCCCTTCTTCTATCGCAGCCACAATGGTAGAGAACAAATCATCGGTCAAAACCATATCCGCCGCTTCTTTGGCAACTTCAGTTCCACCATGCCCCATTGCCACGCCGATATTGGCTTGCCGCAACGCTGGCGCATCATTTACGCCGTCACCTGTCATGGCAACGATATGCCCATTGGCTTGTAAGGCTTGCACTAACTGTAATTTTTGTTCCGGCGCGATACGGGCAAACACGGCACAGGTTTCCACCAGTTTTGGATATTCTTTTTCATCAATTGCTTGTAATTGTGCGCCCGTCATCACTCTGTCGGTTTGCTGCATTCCCAATTGTTTGGCAATCGCTAAGGCGGTAATCGGATGATCGCCAGTAATCATTTTGACTTGAATTCCCGCTCGATAACAGGCGGCAATCGAAGTAATTGCTTCTGGACGCGGTGGGTCAATCATCGCTTGCAAGCCTAAAAAGGTTAAGCCTTCATGCGTATTATTTTTTTATCACAATCAAATTCATCATGCACTACTGATGATAAATATGAATAATCCACTGACTGCTCAGTCTTCTTGAATTCCAATAAGTACCATAGCTCGACCTTATTATTTCCAATCTTTCGAATGCTTTTAAAATCCACATAAATAGTTTCATTTCCATCAACACTCTCAAAAACACTAGACCATTCAGCAAAACCATCGGCACTCTCAAAAGCTTTATTTAATTCAGCTAATACATTCATTGAAACAAGGAGTAACAACAGTACCATCGCTATATTTTTCATTATTTACTCGAAGTAATTTTTAGTTCTTCATTGTAATCCTATTTGGAATTGATAATAAAATTTTACTTATGATTTTTTTGATAAAAGATAGAGTTTCATTTTTATATTATTTTCATACGATATAACTTTATTTACAAAACTATATGTACCAAAACTGTTTCAATAAAAGAAATGATGTATGTGATATTTGAGATATTGTTTGTGAAGAAAATCAGGGTAAGTTCTTCTCAAGCTAACTAATTAAACAACTCTGTAAAAATGGTTAATTAAATTCCTCAATGTTAGTCCTAATAGCAGATTTTCGTCAATAAAACTCTGCTAAACTCCAACCTCTCTTTGTGGCAACATTTAGGGAGGTTTTTTTGTTATATGTTATAAAAATATAGTTAAATAAATATTACAAACAGATTTCGTATTCCTAATAAATAACATAATCTGTTGCAATTTATTAAATATTTACATTTAGTCAAAATACTATGCATAGTCCTAGTAAGGGCGCAACATTGAATAAAATGATGCCTGCTTTATAAGTAGCCATCAGTCATTGTCGATAAATGGATATAAGGGTTTCGAGTGAATATTTCAAAAAAATTTAACTGCCGAATACTGGTAAACATAGGCAATACACTAATAATTGTAGGATGTACAACCATGATCTTCGGGTTATTTGAGTTGATTCCTTTAGAAATATTTGCATTAGGTTTATCATCAGGTATACGTGTTATTGCGACACTAGCTATTACAGGTTGTTTACTAAGCGCTATTGGTTACGGTCTTATGGACTATTTTGATTACTAAAAAACAGGAGAAATACATGTTCAAGAAATCAGATTATTTTATTCTTTTAGCTGTAATGTTATCGTTTTTTGTTTCCGCCTATTTGTGGTTTATAGTTAAAGATGCACAACAAGCGATATTTACAGCAATCTGGATTCCTTCGATTTTTTGCTTTGGCATTTACTTTAAGCTTTGTGCGTTAATGGGGAGAAAATAGACATGGTACTCATTCTTATTGTAGGCGTAGTTGCTTTCGTGTTGACACTTATTGGGTTATATTTGACTTACAAAGAATTCAGTAAAATTGATTAAATTCACGATATATATAACTTGCGGCCTATTTTTTATTTATTGGGTAACCAGTGTATTTTTATAGCTACAGACAACTACGTTGTAGTAACGGAGCACTCATTATCATTGCAGGTGGTAAAGAGGGTATTTAGAATGTTGATGCCAAAAAATCCTCGGTACCAAGATAATTTTTCATTTAAAGAATTGGAAACCCAGGGCCTTTATTCATACTGCCATTAAATTTAACTATATCTCATTGCAATTAAATAACTTGGTGATTAAAAGGCTGCAATACC
>CAJAHC010000472.1 GCA_903939355.1 uncultured Methylococcaceae bacterium
CGATCTTTTATATGTCCCTCATAGCGCTTTTATTATAGCTAAAAATCGAGTTGCAACTAGTCAATCAAATTAAGCTTCTAAAGCATGCAAGCCGGGGCTTAAAATTATAGTAAGCATACCAACCAGAACGTCTCATTTAATTACTTAAAACCTCCTGATAAATGGTTAAATAAAACAGAAAGTTACATCTTTATAAAAAACGTTTTTAAGACATTTATATTTTCTTAACTGTTACACCTTAAAACTGGCCACATAAAATTCCTGAAGTAATCTGCAAATTATTAATCAGACATAAAATACAGTACATTGTGGTGCTATCTTTTACTAAAAAGATAATATGTGGACAAAATATCTAAACACGGTAAAATTATGGTCTGTTATAAATATTAACTCAACTGTTACTAAATCAGACATAAATGGCGACTATTACCGTCTTAAATGGCCCAAATTTAAATTTACTGGGCATTCGTGAGCCTAGCCTTTATGGAAACAAAACGCTCACCAATATTCGTGAATTAGTTGAAAAAAAAGCAATTGAACTAAACCATCAACTCGATTTCCATCAAAATAACGCGGAACATCAAATTGTTGAGTTAATTCATACCGCTTACGAAAATAAAGTTGATTTTATTATTATCAATCCAGCAGCATTTACTCATACCAGCGTCGCTATTCGTGATGCTTTGCTGGCAACAAAAATCCCCTTTATAGAAGTTCACTTATCAAACATACACGCACGTGAAGCTTTTAGAAAGCATTCCTATTTTTCAGATATAGCAATTGGCGTTATCTGTGGATTAGGTGTAACAGGATACGAATTGGCCATCCAAGCCGCTCATCAGATATTAACCGAGAGACCCTAAACAATGGATATTAGAAAAATAAAAAAACTCATCGAAATTATCGAAGAATCTGGCATTGCAGAAATAGAAATTAAAGAAGGAGAAGAGGCTATCCGTATTAGTCGCTATTCTGCTACTCCTGCTCCAATTTCTTATGCTCCAACGATGCCCCCTGTAATTGCAACAGCACATGCATCGACACCTTTAGTGGAAGAAAAAATATCCGGGCACGTCGTTAAATCACCAATGGTAGGCACTTTTTATCGCTCAGCATCACCTGGAACAAAAGTATTTGTAGAAGTTGGGCAATCAGTTTTAAGTGGCGATACGATATGCATCATCGAAGCAATGAAAATTCTTAATCAAATTGAAGCTGATAAAAGTGGCATCATCACTCAAATTTTGGTTGAAAATGCTGAACCTGTCGAATATGGCCAACCTTTATTCATCATTGAATAATCAGCGGAAAACTTATGTTTGCTAAAATAGTCATCGCCAATCGTGGCGAAATCGCATTGCGTATTTTACGCGCATGCAGAGAGTTAGGTATTAAAGTCGTAGCCGTCCATTCTGAGGCAGATAGAGATCTAAAACATGTACGGCTTGCTGACGAATCGGTGTGCATCGGTCCAGCTGCTTCTGCAGATAGCTACCTCAACATTCCAGCCATTATCAGCGCAGCTGAAGTGACTGATGCAGAAGCCATACATCCTGGTTACGGCTTTTTATCAGAAAACGCTGATTTTTCTGAAAAAGTTAAGCAAAGTGGCTTTGTGTTTATTGGCCCAAATGCAGATACCATTCGTATGATGGGAGACAAAATCTCTGCAAAAAATGCCATGATTGCGGCTGGAATACCTTGCGTACCTGGCAATAATGACCCATTATCAGATGATGATGCGACCAACTTGAAAATGGCTCATGAAATTGGCTACCCAGTCATTATCAAGGCAGCTGGCGGTGGTGGTGGTAGAGGCATGCGTACTGTTCACACAGAATCAGCCCTTATCAATTCAATCATTATGACCAAAGCCGAAGCAGGTGCTGCATTTGGAAATCCAACTGTTTATATGGAAAAATTTCTTGAAGATCCCAGGCATATTGAATTTCAAGTAATGGCTGACTCTCATGGTAATGCTATCCACTTAGGAGAACGTGACTGCTCTATGCAACGCCGCCATCAAAAAGTAGTAGAAGAAGCTCCAGCGCCTGGCATTACTGAATTACAACGTAAGACTATTGGTGAACGTTGTGCAAAAGCTTGTGTTGATATTGGTTATTTAGGTGCAGGTACTTTTGAGTTCTTATATGAAAAAGGTGAGTTCTATTTTATTGAAATGAATACTCGTGTTCAGGTTGAACATCCCGTTACGGAAATGGTAACAGGCTTTGATATCGTTAAGGAACAACTACGTATCGCTGCAGGTGAACCACTGTCCATCACTCAAGATCAAGTCAAAATTACTGGTCATGCCATTGAATGCCGTTTAAATGCGGAAGACCCCAAGACATTCATGCCTTGTCCCGGTAAGATTGATCAATTCCATATGCCTGGAGGCCCAGGTATTCGTTGTGAAACACATATTTACAATGGCTATAAAGTACCGCCTTATTACGACTCTATGATAGGCAAACTTATTGCACATGGTGAGAATCGTAGTAGTGCTATCGCCCGGATGAAAACGGCACTCAGCGAAATCATAATAGATGGTATTAAAACTAATATTCCACTCCAACAAGACATTATGGATGACAGTGCGTTCGCCCTCGGCCAACAAAACATTCATTATCTTGAAAAGAAACTTGGCATTCATTAAGTAACAACCTTAGATTGGGTTGCCTAAAATTGGTAACCCAACACTTCATAGCACTTAAATTTGACGCTACAATCACTCAGCAGCATTCGTTCACTATATGTATGGTCACTGAAAAATTAAACAGTATCTGTATACATACAAAAATGGCAAGGAAAACGACTACCTATTCCATAATCACACAAACTCCTACCTTTTAAATATTATTTATCTATGGCTTGGCATCAAATTTCTGTTATCACCAATGAGGCGACCGCCCCAGACCTAGCTGATATTTTCAGTGCTCTTGGCGCAGTATCTGTGACTTATATGGACGCAGAGGATGAGCCCGTTTATGAACCGGCTATTGATGAAACAAAAATATGGAGTAATACTCAGGTCATTGCGCTCTATGAATTAAATGTTGATCCAGAACTTATTAGATCTGAAGTATACAAACAATTTACGGAAGATGAATTACAGCAATGGCTTCATGAAACCATTGCTGACC
>CAJAHC010000473.1 GCA_903939355.1 uncultured Methylococcaceae bacterium
AGGTCGGTCCGTCAGCAAATAACACACAACGCTCAATAACATTGCGCAACTCTCTGACGTTACCCGGCCAGTCATGCATCTTAAGTGCAGTCCATACCTCTTCAGCAATATCTTTTACTTGGCGTCCGGCTTTGGCGTTGTATTCAGCAACAAACAATGGCACTAATTGATCTAGATCCTCAACGGCTTCACGCAGGGGTGGTAAGATGACTTTAAACACACTTAAGCGATGATATAAGTCCGCCCGAAATAGACCCTCTTGTGCAAGTTGTTCTAAGTCACGGTTACTGGCTACGACTATCTGCACATCAATACTAATTTCTTTTTCACCGCCCAAGCGCCTTACTTTGCGATCTTCAATGACTTTTAGCAGTTTAGCCTGTAAATCCAGCGGCATTTCACCAATTTCATCCATAAACAGAGTACCGCCATCTGCTTGTTCCAACAAGCCACGGTGTCGTCCCGATGCACCTGTAAAAGCGCCTTGTTCATGGCCGAACAGTTCTGATTCCAATAGCTCCCGTGGTAAAGCAGCACAATTCACCTCAATCAAGGGTTGTTGGGCACGAGGACCACCGTAATGAAGTATTCGCGCCACCAAGCCCTTACCTGTGCCGCTTTCGCCGCCGATAATTAAAGTGCTAAAAGGAACTTGCGTCAGTTTCTCAAGTAATTCCCGCATACTCCTTGCTTGCTGACTATGACCTAAATAAGCCTCTGGTGAATAACGGCGATGACCTTGTTTGGTTTGATCAATAACTCGCCGTTGCATGGAAGCACTGCGGGCAGCACTGTTAATGACCAAGTCAAGCCGGTCTAAATCACAGGGCTTTTCCAGAAAATCATAGGCGCCTAGTCGTAAAGCCCTCACCGAATCTGGCACATTGCCATAGCCGGTTAAAAATAACCATTCGGCATAGCCCACATGTTTTTTCATAGTCTCCATAAAGTCCAATGCATTACCATCCGGCAAGTTCATATCGGAAAGAATTAGTAAAGGTTCTATGCGATTAGTAAGCAGTTGTGTTTTGGCGTTAGCTAAGCTATCCACTAAGACAACATCCCATCCCTGTGCTCGATAGTGTCGCGAAAGCTCAGTGCCCAGCAATTTTTCATCTTCAATGATGAGGAGGGTTTCTATCATGATTTTTGTCCAGGCAAACATTCTTTGGGTAATAATAGGGTTACACAAGCACCATGAGGTTGTTGGTTACTGAGCTTAATGGTTCCTCCAACATCTTTGATAAAACGTTGCACCATGGCTAAGCCCAAGCCCGTTCCATTCTGGCGACTGGTGCGGAAAGGGCGTATGCCATAATTAAGCAAGTCTTGAGAAAAACCAGGGCCATTGTCAAATACATCAATAAGTAAACCTTGAAAATTAACATCTACTTTTATACAGATTGAGCCAGCGCTATTATCCAAGGCATCGGCAGCATTGAGAATCAAATTTAGTAAAGCTTGACGAATGCCACTCTCAGGTAAATGGACAGGTAAATTGTTGGGCGTATGGCATTTTAGTTCTATGGATTCGGTAAGCTGGTAACGGGTTAGAGTAAGTAAATCACTAACGAGTGTCGGTAAATCAAAGTCAGTAGCTATCTCGGGTGAATGACGACTTTGATCAAGCATATCGTTTAATAGTAACGCTAAGCGTTTTAGCTCACTACTTATTAAATCCATTCTTTCGCATTGGTTTTCATCATCAATTTCACGACGTAAATTGCTAAAAGCCATCTGAATACCTGCAAGGGGATTACGAATTTCATGGGCTAATTCTGCCGCAACTTCACCAATTGCGGCTAATCGTTCAGCTCTGGCCAGGCTATACTGTTGGTCTAATAAGGCTTGGGTGGCTAATCTAACTTCCCGTTGTAAGGATTGTGCATATAATTGTTTGGCTTCTTCTAGGTCTGCCAAGTGAACAACCATTTCGTTATAACTGTTAAAAACTGGAAACAATAAAGGATCTAAATGATCAATGGTGATGGGGGTGTAGTTTTCTTCTGTTAGTCGCTCCAATAATTGCCTTAGATCATTGAGCGGTTGCAATATTCGGTAATGTAAAAATAACATCGCACCGAGCAATATTAAGGTAAAGGTAGCCAATGCGATGTATAACTCGTTCTGGGTATCAAAATTGATTTCTTCCAGCAATCTTTCTCGTCGCAAACCTTCTTCATCAATAGTTTGGCTCATCACTTCAAGCGCTTGAATTAAGTGCGTATTTTTTTGTTCTTTATCCAGTTTGCCGATATTAGAGAGGAGTTGACGGACAGATTCCAAGCTTTTTTTTGTAGAGGGTAATAAATAGCGGTTATCAGCTATTAATTCCTGCATTTCATTCAGTGTTTTAGTTAAAACGGCGGATTGAGAATCAGTATTTGTTTTAGTTACGTAGCCAATCAATGATTGTTGTAGACCAACTGAGACATTTTGAATGCGATGTGAATAATTTACATAAGATAATACAGTTTCAAAGTGATGTAGATTACGCCAGATCATGCCGCCAAGAATAGCAAGTGCTAATAGTAATAACCCTAAGAAAGCTAGCGCTCGTGTTTTTGCCGGGCGGTAAAAGATCGTGGTCATTGTGTCTTTTCTTAGATGATAGTTAATGACAAAAAATTAGAGCACTAAGGAAGTTGGCAAGGTCTAATTTTTTACAATCAGAGGGTTGCTGGTCACTAGGATTTAGAGAGCCA
>CAJAHC010000474.1 GCA_903939355.1 uncultured Methylococcaceae bacterium
CCATCACCATAACCGATAGCGACAACACCAAGTGTTGTCGGCTTTTCACATACCCAACTACCTGAATAGCCCACTTTATCACCGGTTACTATCTGTTTTACCGCGATCAGTCGTGAATATAATCCCATGATAGGTTTTAATCCCAACTGGCCACCGGTACTCTCTGCAAACGGTGAGATGCCATATAGCATAACACCTGGACGCACCCAATCAGTCAAAGCCTCTGGCCATGCTAAGATACCTGCTGAATTAGCAATACTACGTTCATTTGATGATTTTAATTTAGGGACGAGTGCAGCGAGCGTGTCATTAAATAAACTAATTTGTTTATCTGTCATCAGATCTTGCTTATCATCAGCGTTAGCTAAATGGGTCATAAGATTGATTGGCTGACCTATGATGGAACATTGATTTAAGCGTTGATAAACTGCATTAAATTCATTGGCTTTAAAGCCTAAGCGGTTCATACCGGTATCGAGTTTTAACCAAATAGCTATCTGCCCGAGTTCAGTTCTTTGTTCAAAAACCTCAACCTGAACGAATGAGTGCACAACAGCATCTAATTGAAAATGTAACAACTCCTCCAATTCTTCAGAGCAGGTAAACCCTTCCAACACCACAATTCTTTTTTCAATCCCCGCCTTGCGCAAGCGTATCCCTTCATCAACTCGCGCTACCGCAAAGGCATCAGCATTTTGCAAAGCTCTGGCTATTCGTAGCAAACCATGGCCATACCCATTAGCTTTAATGACAGCCATAATTCTGGCATTAGGTGCATAACCTCGAACCTTTTCTACGTTATGTGCTGCCGCCTCTAAATCAAGCACTGCATAAGCGGCAGGTATCATTCATAATCCCCTGAATTGTAAGGGTTTCCAGAAAAATTCTCAAAACGCGTATATTGCCCAAGAAAAGTAAGCCTAACCGTTCCCAATGGTCCATTACGTTGCTTGCCTATAATAATTTCGGCGATACCTTTATCAGGACTATCCTCATTATAGACTTCATCTCGATACACAAATAAGATCAAATCGGCGTCCTGCTCAATAGCTCCAGAATCTCGTAAATCGGACATTACAGGGCGCTTATTAGGTCGTTGCTCAAGATTTCGATTAAGCTGAGACAATGCAACAACAGGCACATTTAATTCTTTAGCCAACGCCTTTAATCCTCTGGAGATATCAGAAATTTGTTGCACTCTATTTTCACCGCTACCAGGTGATTGCATAAGCTGTAAATAATCGACAACAATCAAGCCTAACTGACCATGCTCACGCGCTAAACGTCTGGCTCTTGCCCTCACTTCGGAAGGTGATAAAGCGGGTGAATCATCAATAAATAATTGCGTACCTGCAAGTAAATTAATGGCCGAAGTCAATCGCGGCCAATCGTCATCTTCCAGCTTGCCAGTTCTCACTTTATTCTGATCTATACGGCCTAATGAAGACATCATCCGCATAGCTAAAGAATCTCCAGGCATTTCCATACTAAATACTGCAACTGGCTTATCACCTTTTAAAGCAATATTTTCAGCCATATTCATAGCGATGGTAGTTTTACCCATCGAGGGTCTTCCTGCCACAATAATCAAGTCGGCTGGCTGCAAACCGGAAGTTATGTCATCAAGATCGGTGAATCCAGTGCTAGCTCCGGTAATTGCACCTTCTTGTTCAAATAGCGTTTCAATTTTATCAACGGCTTTAGCCAATAAAGACTTGATGGAGATAAACCCACCAGCCTGCCCGCGTTGCCGCTGCTCAGCTATTTGGAAGACCTCTCGCTCCGCATTTTCCAATAATTCAGCGGTATCCCGTCCCTCTGTATTAAATGCTGAATCAGAGATTTCAGTACCAATATGAATTAATTGCCTGAGTACTGACCGATCTCTGACAATATTGGCGTATGCGGCAATATTGGCCGCACTAGGCGTATCCTTTGCCAGCATGATCAAATATGCCAGTCCACCCACATTATCCAATTCGCCAATAGCTTTTAATGCATCCGATAACGTGATTACATCAAAAGGAATCTGTTTTTCTGCGAGTTCTTCTATTTTCTTAAAAATAAGTTGGTGACTACGGCGATAAAAATCTTTTTCAATAACTTTGTCGGCTATCGTATCCCAGGTCTGGTTATCCAGCATTAATCCACCCAAAACCGATTGCTCGGCCTGAATAGAATTGGGCGGAACCTTTAGTGCATCAAGACTATAATCACGTTCGATGGAAAAGTTTTCAGCCATATTTTTTAACTACACAAAAATAAAGATAATAACACGAGCAGAGTTTTCATTCATAGGGCACTTAATTAAGAGCCTGTAAAACATCAAAATACTTCAATTACACTAAATTTATGGGGCTCTACGAAACTTGACTAATACAATAACCACGGCAACAAGTAACCAACTGGCCAGCATATAAAGTGTGCCTGTAAAGTTACCTGTTAAGGACTTTATCCAAGAGACCATCACTGGGCTTAAATAACCCGCCAAATTCCCACAGGCATTTATAACAGCAATTCCACCAGCGGCCGCTGTGCCACTTAAAAAAGCAGTCGGCAAAGACCAAAATACCGGCAATGCTGACATAATACCAATACTGGCAAATGAAAGCCCTAATAGTGCTAACGGCAAGTTACTGAGATAAATTGCACAGATTATTAGCCCAAAGCTTCCAAGTAAAGCACTTAAGGCTATATGCCATCCTCGCTCATTATGTCGATCAGAAGAGTGTCCAATTAATACCATCCCAATTGCTGCCAAACAATAAGGGATAGCACTCAACAACCCAGTTAATAAAAGGTTTTGATGTACTAAATCGCTGACAATTTGCGGCAACCAAAATGAAATACCATACAATCCCATAATGATAGAGAAATAAACAAGGCTAAGTAGCCACAGCTTTCCATTGCAAAGTGCTTTATTAAAACCGATGATATGACCCGATTGTTCCTTTTGCATAGACTCCGCGTCTAATTGCATCATCAACCAACCACGTTCTGTTTCTGTTAGCCAGCGGGCCTCTTTCGGACTATTTTCCAAATACAGAGCGACAACGACGCCTAAAATAACTGCAGGTGATCCTTCAATTAAAAACAACCATTGCCAGCCTTTTAATGTGGCAACACCATCAAGATAAGTCATTATAAGCCCTGAAATCGGACCACCTATTACACCCGCTAATGCCAAAGCACTCATAAAAGTTGCCGTAGCTTTAGCTCGATTTGGAGCTGGATACCAGTACGTCAAATATAAAATGATACCAGGAAAAAAACCTGCTTCAGCAATGCCTAGCAAGAAACGTAAAATATAAAATTGCATAGGCGTATTAACAACAACCATTGCACTTGCTAATAGCCCCCAAACTATCATAATTCTTGCTATCCAAAACTTCACTCCGACACGTTGCAAAATCAGATTACTTGGTATTTCAAACAGAAAATAACCAATAAAGAAGATACCTGCACCCAAACCATAAACGCTGTCACTAAAACCCAACTCCTCCGACATGGTCAACTTTGCAAACCCAATATTTACACGATCAATATAGGCAATAACGTAAAGACAAACTAAAAAAGGAAGTAATCGACGATTTAATTTTCGATAAACTTGATTTGCAAAATTTGATGTTTGAGCAGTAGGTAGTAACATATTGGATATAAAATAAAAATTGTCCAACAAGTATATCGGATTCATAACATTACTACATCTGACTGATCTGCATTATAATTTTATGCCATTAACGTATCACCTTTTTGAGATTCTATGAGTACTGGAAAAACCGAGGTTAGTGAATTTTTCACTATGTGGGCGATTTATAACAAAGTTTTAACTAATAATTATTTTCACCACAATGAAATTTACCAGGCTGTTAGCACTTTATTAGCTGAACGCTTTGAGCAACAGCCTTTTACACTGCTTGATTTAGGCTGTGGAGATGCCAGTTTCCTTACCCAAGCCCTAAAAGGAAAAGCCATTAAACTTTATAGAGGCTTTGACCTTTCGGATCCGGCCCTTATAATCGACGCCAAAAACATTGACACACTCAATTGCAAGGCTGAATTGATTTTATGACCGGCATGAGGCAAACAAATACAAAGTTCGACATTATTTTTACCAGCTTTGCGCTTCA
>CAJAHC010000475.1 GCA_903939355.1 uncultured Methylococcaceae bacterium
CCCGATTAGCTAAATTGGATGCAGGCCATTATGATGCCATTATTTTGGCATCAGCCGGTTTAAAAAGATTGGCGATGACTAATCGTATAGCGCAATCATTGGATGCAAGCATTAGTTTGCCAGCGGTAGGGCAGGGTGCAATTGGTATAGAGTGTCGGGTAGATGATACAGAAATTAATGCAATGCTTAGTGTTTTGCATGATAGTGAAACAGGCCTGTGTGTAACCGCAGAAAGAGCCATGAATAAACGACTAAATGGTGGTTGTCAAGTGCCTATTGCCGGTTTTGCTCAGTTATTGGATGGGCAGATTATTATGAGAGGATTAGTCGGCAATCCTGATGGTAGTGTTCTTTATCGAGCAGAATATAGCGGTGATAGTGATAAAGCGGAGGAAATTGGTATCCGAATAGCTGAAGATCTATTGGCTCAAGGTGCAGATAAACTGCTACAAGCATTGTTTCATTGATTAAAATGCTGAATGGAGCGCAGGTACTAGTTACTCGTCCTGAACATCAAGCAGAACAATTAAGCCGTTTAATTAAAGAAATGAAGGGGGTGCCAGTAAGGTTCCCAACACTGGAGATTGTAAGGCTGAATGATTCGTTGCGGATAAAAAATACAATGGAACATTTGGATAGCTATCAATGGCTTATTTTTATTAGTGCCAATGCTGTATCAATGCATGGTTGCTATGCAGATAGTGATAAAATAAGAAAGTTGGCATCGACAAGGATTGCTGCGATAGGCAAGGCAACTGCGCAAGCTTTGAAACAACAGGGCCTGTCTGTTGATTTAGTGCCAGAAAGTGGTTATAACAGTCAGGCGTTGTTAGCAATGACTGAGATGCAAGAAATAAATGGCCAAAGATGTTTAATTATTCGTGGCGAGCATGGGCATGAAGAATTGGCAAATACGTTGCGAAACAGAGGTGGAATTGTTGAGTATTTGGATGTTTATAAAAGGATAATACCGAACATTGATTCTTCCCAAGTAATGGTTATGATTAAGCAAAATAAGCTGGATGTAGTCACCATAACTAGCGGAGAAGCTTTAAAAAACTTACTCATCATGGTTGGAAAAAGTGCTCATCAGTTGTTATTTGAAATACCGTTGGTGGTAGTAAGCAATAGAATCAGAGAATTAGCTGCCGAGATAGGCTTTAAAAGAATTGTAGTGGCGCAGAGTCCTTCAGATAATGCAGTTCTTGAAACAGTAATAATGTGTGTAACAGGGGGAATAGCGTGGCCGAAATGAGTGAACAACCAGAACAAGAACAAGGTCAAGGCGAAATAAAACAATTGCGCCGGACGAGAAGTGGATTTTGGTTTGGCGTTATTATAATACTTATCATTATGGGGCTTGCAGGCGCCGGTTTTTATCTCTTTACCCAGTTGCGGGATAAACAGGAGGGTTTGGGTGGAGAAGTCAAAGGAGAGATGACAAAGCAGATGGGTGATTACCAATCACAACTTGTAGCCATTCAATCACAGCTTGCCACCATTGAAGCCAATGTTGCTGGTAAAGATACGCATTTCACCAAGACGCTCGCTGATTTTTCTCAATTGCACGGTGAAAAACTGGAAGGTACTCGTAAGGAGTTAAATAATTCCATTGCACAGGTTCAAAGACAGCTTGGGAAAACTCGAGGTGACTGGTTAATTGCTGATGCAGAATATTTATTAACCGTTGCCAATGAACGATTACATTTAATTGGCGATATCAATACTACACGTGAAGCACTGGAAGCAGCAGACCAACGCTTAAGAGAAAGTGGTGATGCAGGAACTTTTAAAGTACGTGAAGAGATTGCCAAGGAATTAGCGAATATCAAGGGACTTCAGGCGCCAGATGTTGTCGGCATTTATGCATCAATTCAGACATTGCAGGATAGAGTTGATAAGTTGGTATTGTTTCTACCGTATACAGGTAAAGCGGCAACTGCAGTGCCTGAAGTAAAAGAACCGGCTACGCAACCATCAGAAGATCAAGGTTTGATTGATTCAGCCATTCATCAACTGGAAGGTATTGTTACCATTCGACACACCGAACATGAAATTAAAGAAATATTGACTCCCGAAGAAGCCCAATTTATTCAAGAGCAATTAAGAGTTAAATTGGAAATGGTGAAAATAGCTTTGGTTCAACATAATGAAGTGTTGTTTCAATCTGGCTTGGCGGATACAAGGAAATGGGCTGAGCAGCATTTCACAAAGAATAATGATCTGGGTAACTTTATTTCTGAACTAGATCAATTTAGTCTTATTAAAATTCGCAGCCATTTTCCTGATATTAGTGGCTCGTTAAAAATACTAAGAGATATTACCAAGCTAAGAATAGAAGCAGATAAAGCAATGCCATTGGCTGTAACGCCAGCGGCTGATGAAAAAGCAGAACCACCAAAACCCTCTGAAAAAGTAGTCCCAAATGAAGCAGTAACTGCGACGCAAAAATAGAGAGTACGTAATGAAAAAATTATTTTATTTTCTAGCCCCTTTATTACTGACTGCTGGAGTCGCATTTTTTGTAAATGACTGGCTACATCAATTTGAAAATCCGGGCTATGTGCTTATCGGTATTGGGCATTGGTCATTAGAAACATCATTAGTGACTTTTTCAGCCATACAATTAATCGTATTTTATGTTCTTTATTTATTTTTCAGGTTGATGGGTTGGTTGTTTAGATTGCCTGGACAAATCAGAAGTCGGGGTAAAAATATTAATTTTAACCGATCTCAGCAAGCATTAATTGCCGGCTTGGTAGATTCTGCAGAAGGTAACTGGGAAAGAGCAGAGAATGTTTTAATAAAGCATGCTTCTCATAGTGGCGCTCCGCTAATTCATTATCTGACTGCGGCTAAGGCGGCTCAATCTCGTGGAGCGTTTGATAAAAGGGATGAGTATTTAAGAAAAGCGACTCAAGAAGCGCCTGATTCGAATATTATGATAGGACTAACGCATGCTGAACTTAGTCTTTCAGGTAATCAGTTTGAAGAGGCATTGGAAACACTGACCAGATTACATGCCATAGACCCGACCCATGCTACCGTTCTAAAATTATTACATCAAACTTATCAGCATGTAGGCGATTGGCAGGGCTTACGAAAATTACTGCCTTTGTTGAATACCCATAAAGTTATAATGGAGGCAGAAGTAAAACAGCTCGAAATTCAACTATTCAGTCAGTTGTTAAAACAGTACGCCGAAAGAGGCAATCTAGGAGAGCTAAAATTATTGTGGTCGGAAATTCCTGATTATATAAAAAATATTTCAAGTGTCGCGGCTATTTATTTCGCGGCAATCATTAATGCCGGTATGGGCGTTGAAATTGAAAATGAGTTGGCTAGTCACTTATCAAGTGATTGGGACCAAACTTTGGTTGTTTTATTTGGCAATATTGAATCAAATGATGTTACAAAGCAGCTTGAACTGGTTGAAAAATGGTCTTATGTTCATCAGGAAGATGCGATATTGTTAACAGTGTTAGGCAAGTTAGCGGTTAAATGTGGAGATATATCCAAGGCTGAAAGCGCTTTAGCTAAAAGTATTGCGGCTGAACCGACTGTACAGGCATACCGATTATTAGGTGATTTGTTATTGGCTCAAGGTGATAGCGATAATGCTATTAATTGTTATAAAAATGGCATGGAAATGGCGTCTAGCGAAGTTGTTAGCCAAATTAATGCACGCTTATAATAAATTCAATTTTATTTAACTAAATGAGATTAAAGTCTATGAAACATATAAATATTTTTGTTTTTCTCGTTGGCATTTTAATGAGTTCTGTTGCTTTCGCTCAAGGAGCAAGCGATGATTTTTCCGGAAAATGGAAAACTGATGAAGGTGATATTATTATTATTAGCAAGTCAGCTGCAGGATTTGTAGGGGAAGCAGAAAAGAAAAAAATAGTTATTCTGAAAGATATTAATTTTTCTGCAGGTCAATGGGTATCAGTTATATACAACCCCAAGAAAGACGTAACAGCTGATTGTGAACTTTATTTAGAGGGCAATCAACTTAAAATTGTGGCAACCAAGGGATTGTTTTCTAAAACCGTTGTTTGGACAAAAGCAATATAAAAACCATACCTGATAGAGGTAATTAAAACAAAGAATCCCACATATCATCTACTTTTTTGATGATATGCGGTGACATAACGATTGTTCTACCCCATTCTCGGTTAGTTTCCCCAGGCCATTTGTTGGTCGCATCAAAACCTACTTTGGAGCCTAATCCAGAAACAGGCGAAGCAAAATCAAGATAATCAATAGGCGTGTTTTCCAGTATGGTTAAATCTCTTGCTGGATCCATGCGGGTGGTCATCGCCCAGATAACCTCTTGCCAGTTGCTGACATCAATATCGTCATCTACTACGATGACAAACTTGGTGTACATAAATTGCCGCAGGAATGACCAAGTACCCAACATGACCCGTTTTGCGTGGCCGGCATATTGTTTTTTCATGC
>CAJAHC010000476.1 GCA_903939355.1 uncultured Methylococcaceae bacterium
CCGAAACTCAGCAGAAAATGATGTCATACAGCAAATTAATAACTGATGAATTAAGTTTATTTAGAGAACTTATCAATCCGGAAACACAAGAGAGAAAAACCCGACAAATAAAAGATCACTATTCAAAATTCAATAAAGCAGAGTTAATAGAGGAGCTAGTAAAAGCACGACTCCTCATAGAGGGACATGAGCTAAGAATCAGTGTTCAAAATCAAAAAATTAGTGTACTTGATGAGTTTTACGATAACCATCAGCGAGGAAGAATCGAGAAAAATAAAAGTAAGCAAAAGGGCAAAGAAAGAACATACAAGAGCAATAATGACTGTCTCGAGCAGTGTTACAAAGCCTTTTCTAAGACGCTAGAAGCTCCCGTCCGTTCAATTGATTATCCGGCGTATAAGAGATTTTTATTGAAACTCTACCCCCACCCACCTTTTATTCCTGAAGCTAGATTAACCGCAAAAGAAAAGCAGCAATCAATACAAATTCAAAATGAAGATAGGGATCTGAAGGCTAGATATACATGGAGTGATGCAACAGTGAGAGTAGCTTTTAGGAAATTTAGTGGGGCTATAGCAACAACTTTGAAGAAATAATTATCACTTAAGTGATGAGGACCGAAAACAGTATGTGAACTTGAAAATTCTATTTATGTCTAAACAAATTGAAAGGGACATAAATGAAGTCAAGTATCAAACTGTTACGAATTAGCGACGTAGCAAATAAAACAACCCTCGCTAAAAGTACCTTAAGGGTGAAAATTGCCAAAGGTAATTTTCCAAAGCCCATAAAGCTATCACCGAATGTCAGTGTCTGGAAAGAATCTGACGTAGATGCATGGATTAATAGCTTTTACAGCGCACCTTCATTGCGGGAGGGTGTATGAGCTTAGATCAAATGCCAGATGAACTAAAGGCAATCAATAACTGGGTTTTAGTTAAGCTAGTTCAAAAGCCTGATGGTAAGTTCGACAAAGTACCAGTAGGTATTAATGCGGGTCAAGTTAATAACCTAGCTTGGAGTAAACCCAATAATCGCTCTTCTTTTAATGCGGTAAAGACACTTCTGGATGATGAGCTACTTTTAGATCCTGTTAAACGTCGATTTCATGGGATCGGCTTTGTCTTAAATGATAGCAACTATATGTGTGTCGATTTAGATAAAGCATTTATTGATGGGGAGCTTAAGCCTTTTGCGCAGCAAATCCTTGAAAGTCTTAATGGTTTTGTCGAGCGCTCCATTAGTAAAAATGGCCTACATATATTCATTAAGCAAACAGGATGGGACTTAGGGACTAAACATGGCAAATTTAGCGATGACTCGGGAATAGATGTTCTTTGTAGCGGAACGTTTGTGATGGTCACTGGAGATGCCCTTGAAGAATCTTGCTACACCATTAGTGAAGATCAAGACTTTACGGTTCTACAAAAGTGGCGGGCTCAACTTAATAACCCATCTAACGACTTTGCATTTGAAAATAATGAGGTGCCGTTTGATCACAACATACCGGTAGCTGGCTGGGATATTGAGCGCATTAGGAACGAGGTCCTGCCACGGATTAAGGATTTTGAGGACCGTGATAACTGGCGTGACGTCTGCTTTGCTATTCACCATCAAACCCAAGGCAGTCTAGAGGGTTTAGAGCTAGTCCATGAGTACAGTGCTCGGATTCCTGAGATGTATGACCCAGAGGAAGTTGACGCGTTATGGAGAAGCACGAAATTAAACCCCAATCGACTGAATAAAACCTTTCGTTGGCTACTGCATCTTGTACGGCAAGAGATAGTTGAAAACCAAAGTCATATTTTGGGAGACATTGATAACGCCCGCTACTTCAAATCTATGTTTGAGGGTGAGTTTTTGTATTGCCACTCTAACCATAAGTGGCTACGGTTTACTGGTATGCGCTGGGAATGGTGCTTAAAAGGTGAGGAAATTGGAGCGGCCAAGTTAATCGCCAAATCTTTGATCGAAAAGGCTGGGGAACTATTTAAAGTTGACCCTACTGGGGCAATGTCCAAGGCCTGGCAAGCACATGCCAAAAATACTCGCAATAGCGGTCGTATCCTCGCCATGCTGGAATTAACTGCTAGTGAGCCGGGCATGAGTATTGCCAATGTCAGTGAGCTAGATAGCCAGCCAATGTTACTTGGCGTTCGCAATGGGGTGCTTGATCTTAAGCAGATGACCCTGCTTTCCTCAGACCCTACTCTCCTCATTAGCCGGCAGGTTAACGCAGAATATAACCCCACAGCAAGTTGCCCGCTTTGGCTTAACTTTCTTCGTGAAACCTTTTTAGGTGATCAGGACCTCATTGATTATGTACAAAAGGCATTAGGGTATTCATTAACGGGAGACGTTAGCGAGGAGTTATTACATTTTTGCTTTGGACACGGCAAGAATGGCAAGTCAGTAATGGCAAATGTGATCGTCAACATCATGGGCGATTATGTTCAAACGGCTAACTTTGATTTGCTTGCCTTAAAGGAATCGGGCGCCACAAATGATATTGCACGATTGGCTGGGGCTCGTCTAGTAATGGCCAATGAAACTCGGGAGAACCAAAGGCTAGATGATCAAAAACTAAAGGCCCTAGTCTCTACTGAAAAAATAACCGCTCGGTTTATGTACGGGGAGTTTTTTGAGTTTTGGCCGCAATTTAAGATTTGGCTTCGTGGTAATTACAAGCCCATCATTACTGATAGCAGTGAAGGGGCTTGGCGGCGCATTCGCCTACTGCCATTTGAGAACAAAATTCCTCCAGAGAAAACTGACTACATGCTAGAGCAGAAGTTACTAGCCGAAAAGGAAGGTATTTTGGCTTGGATGGTAGATGGGTGTCATCGCTGGCAAAAAGAGCGTCTAAAAGCGCCTAAGCGCGTTGAGGATGCTAGTCGAGTGTACCGGGAAGACTCCGACATGTTGGGTGAGTTTCTTGAAGATTGCTGTCATACAGGAGCAGGCTTACAAGAAGGTCAAAAACCGGTGTACTGGGCTTACAAATATTGGTGCTTAAAAAACGGCACCCATTACCTGGCACAAAAGTCATTTAGCAG
>CAJAHC010000477.1 GCA_903939355.1 uncultured Methylococcaceae bacterium
ATAAAACAACTATCCACCGTTACCATGTTTCAATCCACGCGCCCACGAGAGGCGCGACGTCTTGCCTTCATAGCGCGTTAAGTTATTGATGTTTCAATCCACGCGCCCACGAGAGGCGCGACTTAGAGATCGGCAACGCTTACAAGAACGGCATGTTTCAATCCACGCGCCCACGAGAGGCGCGACGAGCAAGTTATACAAATCGCGTCCAGTATCAAAGTTTCAATCCACGCGCCCACGAGAGGCGCGACCATTAGGTTATTTTATCAAGCCAAGCCAAGATGTTTCAATCCACGCGCCCACGAGAGGCGCGACAACGGTTGCTTAACTGGTTGAATCTAAGGGTCAAAAACCCTATTATCTGCGAATCAGTCAAAACATCTGTAAATATCATTATAAATCATTCGCCTCATAATAAAAAATACATATAAAACAATCGATTGATGCAGTTGCGCTTGCCTGATATTTTAATGTTAGCTTACAGTTCGCATTACAGTAATAACAAGCCATTTAAATCTAAAACAGCCTTAGCACCTATATGTTCAATACGGCGCTCCCAATTATCACCCAAGTAATAAAACCTCAAACTATCTAACACTTCATCCATGACTGCTATTAAATCATTTTTTAATTGAGTCCATTGCGCCATATCTACTTCAATTTCAAAGACTGAATACTGCACGCGCTGACCATAAATAAGACATAATTTTGCTATCTTACGCAGACGTCTTGGCCCACCCTCACTCTTAACACTGACATCATAAGTCACTAAAATCATCATGATTTATTTCCACAAAAAGGGTACATAACTATCACAATCACCTCGTAAAAACCGAGCCAAGACCTGCGCTTGTAACCAAGGCAGCAAACCTACAGGTACAGTTTCTTCAAACCACGGATGCATTAACATATCTTGCTTACGATCTTGCCAAGCAGCCAATAAGGTTCTGCGTGGCTCCTCTTTTAAGGTCACCGAACCATTAGGCCAGGTTTCAAAATCTTTAAGCAGCAATTGGCGCTTATTAATCAAGCTCAATACAAAGCGATCAACCATGGGTCTAAATTCTTCAGCCAAATCCAATGCCAAAGACGGCCTGCCGCTGCGTAATTGATGTAAAAAACCACTGGCAGGATCTAATCCAGTGCTTTCTAATGCAGAACGGCAATCATGAGTGAGCAAGGTATAACAAAATGACAACAAGGCATTTACTGGATCAGTGGGCGGCCTACGTCTACGCGCATCAAAGTCAAAATCCGCTTGGCGTATCAAATGCTTAAACACACCAAAATACACTTGCGCCGCTTCACCTTCTCGTCCCATTAAAGTATCAATCGCCTTGCAATCCGTTAACTGGGCTAAACACCGAGTCATACGTTTTTCAGCTGTTTGCAGTTCTTTAAGTACTCTCTCATCGAGAATTTTATCACCATGATCCCGACAATAGCGTCGGATAACGTAACGCTGGTTATAGAGCTTTCCCGTAAGCATAACTTGTGCAATGGCAACGCTTTTACTTACATCATGCCCCGTTAAATGTTGAGTTCTGCGTAATAAGACATTGCCACTCACGGGGCCTTCTACCCGCGCTAGATACTTACCGTACATATTTAAAAAGGTAATAGTAATGCCGTTTTCAGCGCAATGTGCCATCAGATAAGGTGAAATCGTCACCTGCCCAAAACAGACTAAACCTTGTAATTTATGTATCGGCACACGGGCTTTAGTTTCTTTCTCAACTTTTAACACTAAGTTTTCATTATCTTTATGTAGCCAAGAGTTTTGCGTTTGAATATAAATGACATTACGTAAAGGACGCAAACTTAAACCTCAATGAGTTGTGCGGCCAACCATGCGGCTGCCGATTTATGAAAACCTTTCGGATGGCAGAGATCAAGCAAAGAGCACTTGTTACATTTTTTTGCTTTGTAGATAGCTTTAGGGGTGATGTTGGTTTGCACTATGGCACGACAGGCTAAAATAGTCTGCACTGTTAAATCCCGTAATACCGCATCAAAAACAACCGGATGCCGACGACGTACTTCACCATAAAATAAAGCCCCTTCTAGCACAGCTACGCCATGCATATTTTCTAAACAGAGCGCCTGTGCGCACAACTGCACCTCATCGGCACGATGAGTCTTGGGTTTGCCACGTTTATATTCAATCGGATAAGGTATTTCTGAGCCATCCGCTTGTTTATGATATTCCACCACGTCGGCAACGCCTTCAATGCTTAGTTCTGCATGAGCTAAACGCAAAGCCCACACGATACGAATAACACCGCGTTTTTGTTGATCCGCTTGATTTACCCGCTGATGCAAGACCTGCCCTTCAGCAGTGAACTGGTTTTCAGCCCAAATGCCTTCCAGTTCAATTAAAGCAAATTGCCTAGGGCAAAACAAATAATGCTGTAAGCGTGAGAGGTAGATGGGTTTAAGGGTTTGCATGATGGGGTTTCGCTTCCAATTTAAAATGGCACAAAACACAGATAACATTCCTTTAAGAAATGTTATCTGTATTACCATAAATTGCTAACCTTGAATCTAAAATCCAGCTATTTGCTCGGGGACTAAGCCATCAAGTGCTCTTAACTCATAACTGCCGTCGGTATTAACAACCAGTGATCCATGTACTTTAGCGGATGAATATTGCCCAACTTTTGAATTATGTTGCCACCATATAACTTTTTTAACAGCCATTGAACCCGCAGGTCTTGCGGAAGATTCATCACCCTCAAACAGTTTGGGCAAAATGGCTTTGATGCTTTCGGCGTCATCATCACTAAAACCGGTTTTATCGGCTAATTGCGGTGTCATTGCACCGTAAACCAAATAGATAGCATCGTCTACACGATGCTTCATGCCCATAGTATCAGAACCTTTTTTACTTCCATCACCTTCACCGTTCACACTTTTGGTAATTTGAGTGCTAGTGATACTGACAGGCTCAACACTAAACGCAGATTGAATGGTCACAGGGCCTCTAATCGCAATAGAAACACCTGCGGCATCGGCTTCTTTACCAAAGGCAAAAACTTGACCAAAAGCGCGGACATCCAGCCACTTTTCACAGGCTAATGCTACCGTTTGCTCTTTAGTATTTTTCTTTGGGTTAAAGGCATCTTTGCCAAGCCCTACCGCATCAGATTCTGCTCTTGCCTTAAGGCTGGGCATGCCATCGGTTTTTTTCTCGTCAGACTGCACAAAAATAGACAAACCCTCTGTTTGCAAGCGGTCGCGAATTTTGCGCTTTAAACACACATCAGTCACTTCACCAAAGCCGTCGTAGTCAGTACGGGGTCGATTACCATTCAGTGGATCGCCATTGGGGTTAGCATGTTTTACGCTGAAGATAATTGCGAAATCTATTTTATGGCTTAATGCACTCATTCTGTGTCTCCTTGTGATGTTGTTTCATCGATAGTTTCTAATTTAGTTCTTAATTTTTGACGTTGGCAGTGATAGGCCAATAAGAATTCGCCGGACAATGCTTGTTTACTGCTAAATTCATCATGCTTAAACAAAGCCAAGATGACATCCAGCTCTTTCAATTGATTGGTTAAAAATCCAGCGCGTGTCACTCGTAAACGTTGCATGTAAGGCTGCAGGGCCAATTCAATGGTTCGCCAGGTTTCAAAAGGACGATCCGCAAAACGCTGCATTAAGCGTGCGGCAGTGGTGGAACGATTTTCACCGCTAATGCTTAAGGCCACATCTTCTATGCGTTCGGCTATGGCTAAGAGCCTTCCGTACAAATAATCACGCGAGTGGTAGTTCTCTTCTAGTGCCATAGCATATTCTCTTCGTTGAGTTAAAGTTGGATGTCGGTGGGAGTAACCTTTATAAAGCGCACAGGCTATGCCTAAGTTCTTTTCCCATAACCACTGGGCATCACTCGCATAACCAACACGATTCGTGGCTTTACGCACGCAACTAATCAGTAAATCCAGCGGGAATGGCTGTCCATCGATAATGCAGGGTATAAGGCGTTCTATTACTTGCCGAAACGATAGAGGCACGCAACAGATCCTGATTGTCGTAGACAGCCTTAATGGTATTAACAATAAAGGTAAGGAACTGAAGGTTTGTTTTCGGGTTCTTTCCAGGAGA
>CAJAHC010000478.1 GCA_903939355.1 uncultured Methylococcaceae bacterium
ATGAATGGCCTTGTAAAATCAGAGCAACAAATGTACGAATTTGGAGATGACTTCAATAATTATTCTCCAGGCAATCATCTGAACAATTCCTCTGAACATTATTTAAATGAGGGTGCCCAAGGATCAGATAGTTGGGGTTGATCTTTTTGCCCTCATCAACCTTCGTTATCTTCATCAGACATTTCGGGATCCTCAAGTTCAGGGAGAATTAAACGGGCTTCGGCGGCAGGTAATAACTCGACATTTCTTAAATGTTTTTGAATGGCTTTTGTCCTCGGCCCAACGACATTATCCAACTGACCTAGACCAGTTTGTATGTTTTTTTGTGCCTTACTCAACATACCGCCAAAATTCTCAAATTCTTTTTTAACTGCACCTAAAACCCTCCAGACTTCGCTGCTCCGTTTCTGTATTGCCAGTGTTCTGAAACCCATTTGCAGGCTGTTAAGAATGGCTGCCAGTGTTGTAGGACCAGTTATCACAATCTTATAGTTGCGTTGCAGGTCGTCCAGCAGACTGGCTTTGCGAACCACTTCAGCATAAATACCTTCAAAAGGTAAAAACATAATTCCAAAATCTGTTGTGTGTGGAGGATCTATATATTTATCCCTGATATCTTTAGCCATCTTTTTGATGGTGTTGTCAAGGTTTCTCTGCGCTGTGTCAATCTGATTCAGGTCGCCGATATCATATGCAGTTTGCAATTGCTCATAGACATCTTTCGGGAATTTGGCATCAACGGGCAACCAAACCTGGTCGTTGTTATCATCCTTTCCGGGAAGTTTTATTGCAAACTCAACCAGGTCATTACTGCCGGGCTTTGTTTTGACGTTGGCTTCATACTGTTCAGGCGCGAGGATTTGCTCGAGCAGCATAGCTAATTGTACTTCTCCAATTCCACCCCTCATTTTCACGTTGCTTAATACTTTTTTCAAACCACCCACATCCTGTGCCAGCGTCTGCATTTCACCCAATCCCTTTTGCACTTCAATCAGTTGCCTGCCCACTGTTTCAAAACTTTGACCGAGTCTTTCACTAAGCGTTTTTTCCAGCTTTTCTTCAACGGTGACCCTTATACTTTCCAACTTGGCTTCAGTACTATTAATCAGATCATTTTGTCTGTTCTCCAGAATTCCAAATTTCTCCTTCTGCAATTCATTGAATGAATTCACATTTCTATCAAAATTCGCCTCAAAACCCTTGAACCCATGTTGATTTTGTTCTGTCAGATTATTCAATGAGGTTAATAACTCCGTTTTGATCTCTCTAAGTGTGTTGTTTAACTCAAAACGGTTATCCCGGGAAATGGCACTATTTTCTTCACGATTGGCACGAAAATCCTCCTTTAAGGTGGTCTCAATTTTTGAAAGAGCTGTTTGAAGTTCTGCTACTTTAGCAACCAGCCCTTGAAAATCATTTTTGTCATTTGGTCGGAACAGTATAATCAGACCAATACTTGCAAGCAGAAGTATTCCAATAATTATTAACAGTACGATTTCCATAATCTTTTTTATTTCAATGATATAAGAGCACAATGTAGTTCTGATCAATTTTTCTGTAAAATTACGGTCATGCCATGACAAAACAGGTCCCGGCAAAATGAAAAATTAAGATTTCGATTTGTTTCATATTGTGTGGGATAAGACGAATTTTAATTAAATTTGCTGTTATTAAGCATTTCATTCTGAAAAACCGTAAAACTAACAGTTATGAAAACTATTTTATTC
>CAJAHC010000479.1 GCA_903939355.1 uncultured Methylococcaceae bacterium
AAATCGAACTTGGGAACAGTTTCTCAACAACTATGAAACAAAATATTGGGGAACTTTTCAAAATCGCACACGGTTTGAACAAAGAACTATTACTTCATCACTTCCAGGGACATCATTGCGTTGGAGGCATCAATTAAAATGGAATTACCTTATCAATGATAGGTGGTCGTTTGTTGCTTCTGAAGAGTTTTTTGCTAACATGAATACAGTCAGTTGGGGGCCTGCTGCTGGATTTGATCAGAACAGGGTCTTTGTTGGTGCAGGTTATAAATTCACCAGCACTTATAGGGCTGAAATTGGATATATGAATCAGTATGTTAACAAAGGATTGGTGCATGATTTAATTGATCATCAATTATCTTTAAATTTATATATTAATGTGTCTAGCTAGATGGTATTTACAGTTAGGGTAGTCTTATTCACTAACGCATTAAGTTAACTGGGCAATAATTTTTTGTAGGTCAAATATTGGAGATAGTTACATTGAAACATGACATCATTGCTTTCTTACTAAGTATTTTTTTGATACTTATCTATTACCTGTATTTAAGTAGACGAACTAAACGCTACCCAAACCTAAGTGCACATGCATTAAATGAAAAAGTCCGCTATCAATGGGTTGAAATGATTATGAATAGTGGCGGGAAGATGGATATACTGGCTATTCAAACTTTACGTAATTCAGTGATGGCAGCCAATTTTATGGCATCAACAGCGATACTACTAATAATTGGGACTTTGAATATCAGTGATAAAATCGGAGAGTTTGCGCTTGACTGGCAATATAATCTCTTGGCAGTAAATTATTCATCCGAATTATGGCAAATCAAATTAAGTTTATTGTTACTGGATTTTTTTATCACTTTTTTCTTTTTTTCTATGTCAATACGTTTCTTTAATCATGTTGGGTATATGATTAATTTGAAAGCTTATGCATCGCCAGATGAAAATATCTATCATCAAAGTTGTGCTTATTTAAATAAAGCAGGCGCCTATTATAGACTTGGCACTCGAGCAATTTTTTTCAGCTTACCCATTATTTTGTGGATATTTGGGCCTTATTCGTTAATCTTGTCGACGATTATTCTGATTGGCGGGCTTGCTATGCTGGATAAAGCTCCAAACGTAGAGTTTGCTTCTGAATTGAAGGGTTGATAAATCTAAAGTAGGGTGGCTATTTACCTACATGGTTTTTTTGCTGTCACCAAGGCATTGACGTTGATACGGTTACTGATTTTTATGTCGCTAAAGCCGAAATCATCCAGTTGTTTTAGGGCAATCCTTTCGCGCATTACAACATCTTGTGACTCATCATTAAATAAATGTACCAGCCACTGCTCCAATACATCACTGCGGTTCAATGGTATTAGAGCCTTGAAATATTGACTGACTTCATCTTGAACTTTACGGGTATGTTGCCTGCTATCATCTAAGGCATAACGATCACCATTGATAAATTGCCCGTCGGGTTTTAGTACACGATAAATTTCTTTAATAACTTGTTCTCGATAACTATTAAGAAAATTGTGCAGGGTATAAGCCGAAGCTATGATGTCTGCACTGTTATCAGGTAAGTTTTTTAATGCCGTTAGGGCATCATCTGAGCAAAAGCTTAAATGTCCTTCCGTTATCCATTGCTGCAAGTGTATTTTTGCTTGATCTTGCATGACAGGCTCATTGTCAACACTAAGAACGTGCAAATTGGGTTTGGCGGACAATATCGCCAGTGTTGTAATTCCAGTGCCACCACCCAATTCAACTAGTTGCAGAGGTTCAGTCGGCGTTGGATAAATTTGCACGGACTCGCCAACCAAGCGACTCATCTCGGTTGCTGCAGGGCAGATGAGTTTCAGCGTATCGTACTCGTGTCCAATAATGCTGGAGAACATAGTATCGTAGGCAGTAGTGTTCATAAATTAACGTAGTGCAGGGTTGAGTACTAAGCTACCAATTCCTTTACTAAAGGAAGCGCCTAATTTTCCAGCCATTTTA
Source organism: uncultured Methylococcaceae bacterium (assembly GCA_903939355.1). Lineage (GTDB taxonomy): Bacteria > Pseudomonadota > Gammaproteobacteria > Methylococcales > Methylomonadaceae > Methylobacter_C. The sequence continues at coordinate 1,993 of CAJAHC010000479.1, forward strand.
TCGAGCAAACTACCTTGATGAGTAAAGTCAACTAAGGTCTCTGCGCCAATGATGTTTTTGGCGACAAAATCATCATTACCAAAGTCATCAGCTATGCCAATTTTAACTCCTGCTTCACCTGTCCATACCAAGCCGGAAAACATATCGGGGGATTCTTTTAGACGATTACCGCGGCCGGTTTTAACAGCACTTATAAATTGTTGGTGTACCTGATCCAATAAAGTCTGCATAAATTGAGTTTCATCAGCTTTAGGTGGCGAAAAAGGATCTAGCATGGCTTTGTGCGCGCCAGCAGTTAAGAGTCTGCGTTCCACTCCCATTTTTTGCATGGTATCTACAAAGCCAAAGCCATCCATAACAACCCCTATGGAACCAATCAAACTGGATTGATTAACAAATATTTTATCGCTGGCAGAAGCAATATAATAACAGCCAGAAGCGCAGATATCGCTAACAACTGCATAAATGGGTAAGTTAGGATGGTCTTTTTTTATGTTTCTAATTTCTTGATAAACATAGGCCGATTGCACAGGGCTACCACCGGGGGAGTTTGAATGCAGAATAATGCCTTTGGTGGATTCGTCTTTTACGGCGGCTCTTAAGCTTTCAATTATATTAGCAGCATTGGCGTCTTTATCTTCGGCAATTGGACCAATTACGTCAATAACGGCAGTATGATATTTGCCGTCACTACCTAGATGTTGTTTTATTTTTGGATAGATAGTTACCCCAAATACAGCAAACAAATACACGAAGATTAATGACTTGAAGAAAATACCCCATCGTCTTGCTCTAGTTTGTTCAGTTACAGCGGCTAAGGCCAACTTTTCAATGATTTTGCGTTCCCAATCAGGTGCTTTGGCAGTTTCAATTTTAACAGAAGGGTCTTGTTGGTGTTCCATGACTTTTTAGCCTTAAATAAAGTTCAATAATTCGGTTGGCAGTTGCAAACACATTAAAGGTTTGTAACATTGTAATATTTCTGCTGATTGCGCGCCACACGTTACAGCTATAGAAGAGATAGGGGTGTTTAGTGCCATTTGCAAGTCATGTTCAGTGTCACCTATCATTAATACACGTTCTTTTGGGGTTCGAGTGTGTTGAATAATCTCATGTAACATTTTTGGATCAGGTTTAGAGGCGGTTTCATCTGAGCAGCGGGTAATACAAAAAAGTTCTTCAGTACCAGTTGCTTCTAAGGCTTCTTGGAGGCCAGCTCTAGATTTTCCAGTAGCAACAGCCAGTTGATATCCTGTCTCTTTTAGATGGAGC
>CAJAHC010000480.1 GCA_903939355.1 uncultured Methylococcaceae bacterium
AAAAAAGAACTAGAATTGATTAGAAATATGCGACTAGTTTTTAATTACTTTAAAAGCAAGAGAAAACCCTAGCGCCTCTTGGTTCGAATATCCAATGAATATTTTAGCTAAGGAAAATAATGAAGCTTTGTGTGTTACGGCTTATCTCTGATAATGCTGCTCATGATCGGCACCTTAATTAACGGGCTTTGCAAGTACCTCAATGATTAAAAATAATTCACTAAACCATGTTCTATAGCCTTAAAGACAAACTAAACAGATACCTGTTTTACAATACTTGCAAGCAAATATTCATAACTGCTCCAGTTACTGCCAAAACAAAAGAACCTATAGCTGTATTAACACAGTTACAGCATAAAGACGTCATATTGTTTCTGATAGCTATTAAAACATTTGCCAGACAAGTACCTTTATCCAAAGTATTCATCATAAATGACGGCAGTCTAAATAACGATGACCTTATCATATTAAGGCAACATATTCCTATTGCAGACTTTTATGATGCTGATCAATTTTCTGATCCACTTTGCCCCACAGGTGGGTGCTGGGAAAGGTTGCTTGCTATAGCAAACTTTATTAATCAGTATTATATTATTCAACTTGATAGCGATACACTCACACTATCAACGTTGGATGAAGTTAACGATCATATTAAAACTAATACCGGCTTCGTAATAAGCACATGGGATAAACAAGAAATTGAACCCATGAACGTTACATCTGAACGGGCACAAAAAAATAACAACCATGTGCAAATGCTTGCTGAGATCCATTTTTCAAAACTGGAAGGCAGCGAAAATATGAAATATATTCGTGGGTGTGCAGGTTTTTCAGGTTTTCCAAAAGGATCTTTCAATAAAGAGTTTATTATTGATTTTTCTCAAAAAATGGAAAAAGAAATTGGCTCCAAATGGCACGAATGGGGTAGTGAACAAGTTATGTCTAATGTCGTAGTTGCAAATCTAGAAAAAGCTAATGGCTTACCACATCCTAAATACAGTGATTGCAACAATATGAAACCATTTATTAGCCACTTTATCCATTTTATAGGCGACTGTCGATTTAAACGTTCTATTTATGCAAAATTAGCCAAAAATGAAATAATAAAACTTATTTCTGAAGCAAACCAAATGTTATTGCCGTAATTTTGCTTTGCTAACTCGTGCCTCAGCTTGCAATACTTTTCCAAACTATCTGAGATAGTTCATTCTAAACCGTGAAAATACGATTCGTCGGTCGGGCAAGATTTAAGTTGCAATAGTAAAGAACTGACGATAAAGTTCAGGTATTAGTTTTTATTCCTGATCAATTTCATTAATCTACTTGATGGTGTGTATATGAAAATTCATTTTTACTGGCAAGGAATGTTGGTAGTGTTGTTTTGTATGTCAGCAACGGCCGCTGATCTTGATCGATTGGAAGTAGAAAAGAGACTCGCCAAAGCAGATAAAAATCATCCTGCAGACCTACGTAGAAAAGAATTAACTGATCTAGATTTATCTGGTTTAGATTTTAAAGTAGCTGATTTATGGGGGTCAGATTTACGCCGCTCCAATTTTAGCAATAGTGATTTATCAGGACTGAATCTGGATTTATCAGTGCTCTCAAAAGTCAACTTTTCTAATAGTAATCTATCCAATACCAGTATTTTTGGTGTTCATGTGGGTGGCGCAAATTTGTCCAACGCAAATTTGAGTAATAGCCGCTTTATAGGTGTCATGGATCGCGCTAATTTATCC
>CAJAHC010000481.1 GCA_903939355.1 uncultured Methylococcaceae bacterium
AATGTTAATGTAGAGTTAGCTAAGAATGTGTGAGTTTGAGCTGGCCATAATTTACGATTAAGTAATGTAGCGTATTTATTCTCTAAGTTATAAACTTGGTTGTAAGTTCCGATACCTGGTCTTGCTGATTGAATAACATTGGGCTAGATTTCTTGCTACACAAATCAATCATAGGTGCTCCATCATTTGCTTTAAAATAAATTTTGCTATCATTTCAGGATCATTTAGATCTAATAAAATAAGATTGTCTGGTAGTGTCATAACAGTATCAGTTGCAATGGCAATGATGTTTTGATCATTAGGATAAAGTAAAGGTTTGTTAAGTGAAGAACGGTGTAATTCAATTTTGGGAAATTGCTCTGTTTTAAATCCTTCGACTAAAATCAAATCAAGTCCGGATTGATCTAACAACTTCAATTCAGTATCAAGATTGGGTTCTCTTGTTGGTGAAATCTCGCTAATAATGGCACGACGATGAGATGAGATGAGCATCACCGTTGCTGCCCCTGCCTCCCGCAAGCGAAAACTATCTTTGCCTGGATGGTCTATTTGGAATTCATGATGACTATGCTTGATTAAACCAATGCGCAAATCATGATGCTTTAAAATTGGAATTAACCGTATCAATAAGGTAGTTTTACCGGTGCCGCTAAAAGCAGAGAACCCTAATATTGGGACAAGAGCATGTTGCATAATAAGCGAATCATATAACCGTTATCGTGAGTTTCCTTATTCTAAGGTATTATTGTTTCAAGATCATCAATTCTGGAGAAAGTATTGATTCAAATTTATTTAATTTTATTTTTGCTTATCATTATCTACTTTGCTGGTAGAACATTTCTAAAAACATCTCCGGCACTATTCGCAAAATATACAAAAATCATAATCTTCAGCATTATTGGCTTGTTGGTTCTCCTTTTAACGGCCACTGGACGCTTAAATTGGTTGTTTGCGCTCATTGGTTTAGCTGTCGCTTTTCTAATGCGACTCATACCGATGCTGCTAAATTATGCACCGCACATACAAAGGTTGTGGCACTCTTTTTCCGGCTCTAAAAAGAGCTCATCACAACGCCAAGAAACTAATAGCAATAAAGGAAAAATGTCAGTCGAAGAGGCTTATGAAGTATTAGGCTTAAAACCTGGCGCTTCAAAAGATAGCATCATAGCTGCTCATCGTAAATTAATACAAAAAAATCATCCAGACCGTGGAGGGTCTGATTATTTAGCGTCAAAAATAAATTTAGCAAAAAATATTTTAATTAACAAATAAGACCCACACTATTTTCCTTCAATCTTCAATCTTCAATCTTCAATCTTCAATTCTCTCAATTTATAACATTCACTATTCGAATTACTGTACTTCGCATTATGCGGAAATAGTTAGTTGTAAAATCGCTATCCACCGAAAACATGAAAAACAATATTGTATTTATTGTTTTAAACTGAATATATTGTTTTTTCAAGATACTAACTTTGAGCAGAGACAGTTCGATACTTAACTCTTTATACTCATGTTTGAGGTCAAAATACTTTTTAGTTCTTTTGGC
>CAJAHC010000482.1 GCA_903939355.1 uncultured Methylococcaceae bacterium
TCAAACAAGCATTGATTTGCTCAAATTAGCGGAAATAATTAAGTTTAAGCTCCAACTTCAACCAAAGGCTGCCAGTAATGCCCAGCAAACACCCATTAATCGTGATTTAGAAAGACTGTTTATTTGTGCGGAAAAGTCTGCTTTAAGCATAGGTGATAAATACATAGGAATCAACCATCTTCTACTGTCTTTTTGGGAATTAGAAGAATTGGGAGCGGTTTTAAGTGAAGCTGGGGGAACTAGAGATGGTTTACTAAAAGTTTTTGGCAATATGATTCAAAGTGGCTACACAAGTACCGAAAACACAGGACAATTTGAATATTTAAATAAATATACACGTGATTTAACCGAAATGGCTTTGCAAGGTCAAATTGATCCAGTCATAGGGCGTGATGATGAAATTAACTTGGCAATTCAAGTTTTATGTAGGCGAATAAAAAACAATCCCATCATTATTGGTGAGCCAGGCGTTGGCAAAACAGCTGTTGTTGAAGGATTGGCACAGCGTATAGTTTTAGGAGATGTGCCTGGAGATTTGGTGGGATGCTCGGTTTTAGCATTGGATATGGGGTTATTGCTCGCTGGAGCCAAATTTCGTGGAGAGTTTGAAGAACGTTTAAAGCGGTTGCTACAAGAAACAATTGAGGCTGGAAATGTTATTATTTTCATAGATGAAATACATAATTTAGTCGGTGCTGGTAAAGCAGAAGGCTCTATGGATGCGGCTAATTTATTAAAGCCCGCTTTAGCCAGAGGAGAAATTCGTTGTATAGGAACAACTACAAACGGGGAGTATCGTAAGCATTTTGAAAAAGATACTGCAATTATTCGCCGTTTTCAGGTGGTTCATTTAGATGAACCGGATGATAAGACCACTCTAATGATTTTGCGTGGAATTAAAGAAAAATATGAAATGCATCATGGTATAAGAATAACGGAAGCTGGTTTAATTGCGGCAATACGATTTTCAAGACGTTATATTGCCGATCGTTTTCTTCCAGATAAAGCCATTGATTTGATAGATCAGACGGCAGCAACAGTTCGCATTGCTCTTTCTGCTAAACCAGCTGAATTAGAAATAATTGATCGACAATTAGTCGAAATGGAAATTGAGGCATATTCATTGGCTAACGAGTTAAATGAGACTCGCAAGGATCAAGTCAATAAAGAACTTTTGGAGTTTCGTGAAAAAAGCAGGCAAATGACAGAGCGATGGAATCTCGAAAAGCGGGCCATTACTGAAGTGCAAAATGCCATTAAATTACTGGAAGATTCACGGCGTGAAATGGTACAAAAAATTCGTGAAGAAGACTTTGTTCGAGTCGCAGAGTTGCAACATAAATTAATACCGCAAGCTGAAAAGATTTTGGCAAAATATGCTGATTTTGATATCTCTGAAATTCATCCGCAAAAGAATTTTATTGATGAGCATGATATTGCAGCTACTGTTGGGCGCTTAACAGGTATTCCTGTTACAAAGATGCTCGATTCAGAACAGCAACGCTTATTACAGTTAGAAAGTCATCTCACAAAACGGGTTGTAGGGCAAGAAGCTGCTGTTTCATCAGTTTCTAAAGCCATTCGTCGAGCTAGAACTAATATTCAAGATGCTAATCGTCCCCTTGGTTCATTTTTAATGTTAGGGCCAACA
>CAJAHC010000483.1 GCA_903939355.1 uncultured Methylococcaceae bacterium
TCACACAACTCCGGTATTTATATGTTGTGGTGGCTTCATTAAGATGCCCTCTCACACATTCAATTTTCTGTCCCTCACACTGTTGAGCAATACGACTTTTGAAAAATGTTTGGCTTGTACCACTTGCCATAACTATTCCATCAAGAGCATCGCAGGTTACCTTATCACCACTAGTATCAACAACAGGCGCTGGTGCATTTGGATCAATTACATTCATCGAACAATAGGCTTTAGATGTTTTACCAGTTTGAGCATCATTACCAGTTACAGTGATAGGTGATTCTCCTAAAGTACTATCTGGATGTCCTCCCAGTGTAGGATATCCGCCAGTTATTGTTTTTGTTGTAGCTGTACTTCGATCATTCCAAGAATATGTAACATTACCTAAATTATTAAAGGAACTAGCAGTGAAAACTACATTTGTACTTATTGTAACAGAAGGGGCGCTACAAAAAACAGTAAAAAGGCCCGTTATTCCATGTTGTGTCCATGGAGAAAGTTGGCCATATTGATCTTGTGCTATCGCCTGAAAAGTCATACTTGTGTTAAAAGTACGTGAGGTTTGCTTATCTGTTCCAGAATTTACCAAACCGTATGCTGGTAACCACTCATCCACTTTTTCATCATGATCCCAATCAATTCCATATTTTACCTGATCTCCGTCTGGATCAATCGCATTAATATTAAAACTATAACTTGGAGGTGTATCTGACAAGTCAGAAACAGTTGGTGCATTAGGTGGCGTATTTCCAGCTGGTATTGATGTGGCAGTTAAATTATATGATATAGTCTGTGCTGGAACTTGCAAAATATATGTTTTATCACCAACTTTTAATGGTATGTTGTTTCCATTACATCCAAATAGAGCATTCTTAAAAGATGAGTAAAAGACTTTATGTACATCAACCGGGTCATAAAACCTATAATAAAAATGCCCAGTCGTTGCCCCAAAATTAAATTGCGGATTTATTATCCCAGTTCCAGTTACTGTACAGTTCATTGAATATCCTATATTTTCATTACCGGTCAATGCCTCACAAGTTAAATTATCTAATCCTGTAATATTTTTTGTTGGTGGAGCCACAACCAAAGGAATGTATATATCGTAATCCCATTCAGTTATTTTATTAACAAAATCTTTTACTAAACATGAAACAGGTGGTGGTGCCATATCTACTCTCCACTCTCCATATGGAGAGTCAGTTGTATATCCTGTTCCAAACCAATCAATATCAGCATATTCATGTTTATAAAACTTTAATGATATTTTTGAACCAACTGAAACAGATGTATTATCTCCAATTAAAGCATTTGTTGCAAAATCTCTTATTTCAGCATTATATTTAATTGTAACATTAGGATTTTTTAAGGCGTCGAACCAATCGGTTAAGCTTATGTCTCCTGTTTTGCCATCTGAATAATTCGCAAAATAACTAAAGGTTGAATTTATCGTAGAATTCCATTGTACCGACTTCGCCTCCACCGCATAAGGACTAAGCAAACAAATACTAAACACCACCATCGCGATCGGTGCAATTGGGAGTTTTTTCTTTTTTGTAATTATCAATACGATGATAATAATTATTAAGACCAATACTCCCCCAGCAAGAGCGAGCATGTTCCATAAATTATCTTTCTCGGGTGAACACTTTGTTGGATCAATTAGTTTACAGTCATATTTCATCACAGATTCATCAACCAAATTACCATTGTTGTAAAGTGAAGCGCGAACAGAGAATATATTAAGATTTACTTTGGAAATGAAGTCTTTTTTTACAGCCATCATCTCCCCTGTTACTACTCCTTCATATGTATATGATTCAATAATTTTTCCACTTTCGTCTGTTATTTCAAGTACAATTTTGTTGTTTGGTACTTGAGATGACTGGCCACTATTGTGAAGACAGGAGAACAATGTTACCGGCTCTCCTTTTATTAAAGGATATGCTGTTACA
>CAJAHC010000484.1 GCA_903939355.1 uncultured Methylococcaceae bacterium
CCGCTTTTATTCTCAGTCAGGTCAAAAGAAGATATCTTATGAAATCCTATAAAATAAAACCTATTTCATCTTCTGATATTACCTCTCCAGATTTGTTTCATGCCCGCCGGAAATTTATGCAGCTTACCGGAGGAGCTACGTTAGCCGCGTTAATGCCAAGCACTGTTTGGGCTAATGAAAAATTATCCGCAAGCCACAATGCCACTTATAACTTAAAGGATGAACTAACACCTTATAAAGATGTAACAACTTATAATAACTTCTATGAATTTGGCACGAGTAAAGAAGACCCCGCTAATAACGCAAAGGGTTTAAAAACACGGCCATGGTCAATAGTAGTCGATGGCGAAGTTAAAAAATCTAAAACTTTCGCTATTGAAGAGCTTCTCAAAATGGCCCCACTAGAAGAACGGGTCTATCGTTTTCGATGTGTTGAAGCTTGGTCTATGGTGATTCCTTGGATTGGATTTCCGCTTAATGAGCTGATTAAGCGAGTAGAGCCGACTAGTAATGCAAAGTTTGTTGAATTTATTAGCTTGCATGATCAGGAACAAATGCCGGGCCAAAAAAGTTCGGTGCTTGAGTGGCCGTATCGTGAAGGTTTGCGTATTGATGAAGCAATGCATCCACTGACATTATTAACAATGGGTTTATATGGAGAGCTTTTACCTAGTCAGAATGGTGCGCCAGTAAGGGTGGTGGTTCCCTGGAAATATGGCTTTAAGAGTCCAAAATCAATTGTCCAGATAAGGTTCACTGAAAAGCAGCCGATCTCCAGTTGGATGCAAGCTGGACCCAATGAATACGGTTTTTATTCAAACGTTAATCCGAATATTGAACACGCTCGCTGGAGTCAAGCGAAAGAACGTCGTATAGGTGAATTTTTTAAACGAGAGACGTTGTTATTAAATGGTTATGCGGAAGAAGTTGCTCAGTTGTACGGAGGCGCAGATATCAATAGCTATTTTTGATCGTATGAGTATCAAGAATCTCAGTGATAAAACGTTTGCTAAGCTAAAAGTAATTGCTTTTTTATTGGCTGTATTCCCCGTAGTCAAGCTCATTTTTTGTGCTTATCATGATTTGCTAGGAGCAAATCCTATTGAAAAAATCACTCGTACTACAGGGTATTGGACATTATTTTTTCTCTTGATTACCTTAGCAGCAACGCCAATTAGACGTTTATTCAAATGGTTGTGGGTAATTCGTTTAAGGCGCATGTTGGGCTTATTCGCATTTTTTTATGGGTGTTTACATTTTTTGACTTATTTGATTTTGGATCAATTCTTTGATTGGGAGACAATTTTAAAAGACATAATCAAACGACCTTATATTACCGTTGGTTTCTTGGCTTTTGTTTTAATGCTACCATTAGCAATAACCTCTTCTGATAGCATGATTCATAGGTTGGGTGGGAAACGATGGCGGTTGTTACATCGTTTAGTTTATGTAACTGCTATTGCAGGCGTCGTTCATTATTGGTGGCTTGTAAAAAAAGATCTTACGGAGCCAATCATTTTTGGAGTTGTGCTGGCCACCTTGCTAGGTATGCGGATTTTTTTATGGAATAAAAATATACATGCACATTGAAATACGCTTCTTAAATCTGTTTTATCCGTATCATTTTCTAATCTGACAAGTAATATTCTACTGTCGATACCACACGTATCTTTTTGATATGTGGGTTGTTTTTGTCTCTGGGTGTTATTTCAAATTGGCCTTGAGAGGCTTGTTTTATTTTGCCTAATTTACTATTTGAATCTTGGGCAAATTTTAATGCGACTTCGCGTGCTTTGGTAGTAGCTTCTTGAATCATTTCCGGTTTTATCTTGTTTAAACCGCTAAAAATATATTCATTTTGGTTTTGGTAATCTGCACTGTTAAAAGCAATGCCTTGTTTCCCAAGTTCTGCGAGTTCGGTCATGACTTGTCGAACCAAATCGACTTTAGTTGAATAGACCGTGACGGTTTCAATGGCGGTATAGCGAAACTCGGCTTTGGTGGTATCAGAATATTGCTGGGCGGACTTGTCGGTAATGGATGGGCTTGAGGCGGTTACTTCTGTTGCATCAATTCCTTTTGAAACCAGAAAATCTTTTATTTTTTTTGTATTGCCGTCAATAGACGCATAGAGTGCGCTCAGATCATTGCCCGCCTCGGTAAAAACGATAGGCCAAATGACGATATCGGCTGGGAGTTCTCGTTCGGACAAGCCTTTTACGGTGACGCTACGATCATATTCTTTGTAACTGATCACTGCGGCTGAGATAAAGTATCCAAGTGCACTAAGTCCCAGAAATATGGATGCACCCAATAAAAAAGCACTGAGCGTGTTTTGTTGGTTCATGTTCTTATCCTCTGTAAGCAAAGTAAATTCAGCTATTTTTTTGTAGGAGCGGCTTTAGCCGTGATTATCGGCGATTAAGCCGCTCCTACTATTTTATTTTTCAATCCCTGTAGTATTTGTCCAGTTGAAAGTAGTTTAGTAGACAAAAAAAAGCCCGTCATAAATACGGGCTTTTTTATAGTGCTATTACAACCGGTGAGCTTTAGTTTTTAGCTTTATCAACAATTTGATTCGCTTTAATCCAAGGCATCATGCTACGTAGTTTTGCACCAAC